>CAYVDJ010000033.1:0-18846 GCA_964450755.1 uncultured Campylobacterales bacterium | reverse complement strand
CATAAACAGTATGATAAAATAAAAGTGGAGGATTTATAATCATGAATATCAAACCTATAAGAACAGACAAAGACTATGAAGAAGCTTTACAAAGAGTAGAGTTTTTAATGGATGCAAAAGAAGGAACAACGGAATTTGATGAATTAGAGATATTATCAACTCTTATTGAAAATTATGAAGCAAAACACTTTAGTATAGATATACCAGATCCAATAGAAGCTATAAAATTTAGAATGGAACAAGAGGGGTTAAAACAAAAAGATGTAGCAGAATTTTTTGGAAATAAAGTTAGAGTATCTGAAGTTTTAAACAAAAAGAGAAGATTGACTTTAGATATGGTAAGAAATCTTCATGATAATCTTAGCATACCTTATGATAGTTTATTGAACAGATATGAGTTGCAAACAGCTTAAAGGTTAACAACACACAGAAGAGTTATGAACTAGTCAGTGCGAGTTTTTCAAAGATAATCTTGCTATCATGATAAACAGTTGAAAAAAGAGAGTTGAGCTAAAACCGTTCATTCCTCTCTTCCACCGTTGCCTCGGACGCTTCGCTTACCCGCGCCTTTGTTGTACCTTGACATTAAATGAAATATTATGATATACTTTGGATATACGAAGTAAAGGATATAAAAGATGACTGCTACTATTTCAAGTTGGGGTAATTCGCAAGGCTTAAGATTTCCAAAAGAGATTATGAAAGAATTAAGTTTGCATGTTGGGGATAAACTTAAAATTTTAATAGAAGATCAGAAAATTATATTAGAACCAATTAAACAAGAGAGAGAAAAGTATAATATTGATGATTTAGTAAAAAAATTACCAAAAAATTACAAACCTTATGAAGAGTTTGATAGCAAAATTGGATTGGAACAATGGTAAAATATATTCCCCAGCAAGGAGATATTGTAATATTGGATTTTGATCCGCAAAGTGGACACGAACAAAAAGGACGAAGACCTGCTATAATTATTTCAAATAAAACATTCAATAAATATTTGGGACTTGCTTTTGCCTGTCCCATAACCAACACAAAAAGAGATTTTCCATTTCACATTGAAGTTCAAAGCCAGAATATTACAGGTTATATCATGTGTGAACAGATGAAATCAATAGATTATAATACCAGAAATATAAAATTTGTTGAAAAAGCTCAGCAAAAAACGATAAATCAGACATTAGGAATAATTGATAGTATTATGCAATAAAAGTACAACAAATCAAAAAAACCAATAAATCACCCTGCGGCTAATTTATAGCCTATTTTGTTATTTTAAACATCTATTATAAAAACAACATCATTTCAAATTCAAACTTTTTATTGAAAAGCTTTTAATAAAAAAATAAATTTAGAGATTGTTTAAAGGATAACAACACACAGGAGAGAAATGAACCGACAGGGTGAGTTTTTCAAAGATTATCCTGCTATTGTGATAATGCCATTTCCAAATAATATCTATTTTTACAACAAAGGTTTACTATGCAGACTCCCATAACGGTTACGGCTCTTAACAATCAGATAAAAACGCTTTTGGAAAGTACATTTTTACATATTTTGGTAGAAGGTGAAGTTTCAAGAGTTACTTATCACTCATCGGGACATCTTTATTTCACTCTAAAGGATGAAAACTCTTCCATCTCCTGCGTGATGTTTCGAGGCAATAACAGAAATCTGAAATTTCGTCTTGAAGAGGGTTTGAGGGTTATCATAAACGGCAGTGTAAGTGTTTATACTCCAAGAGGAAGTTATCAGATAAACTGCATAATGATAGAACCGGCAGGAGCGGGAGCATTGGCACTTGCATACGAACAGTTGAAAAAAAAGCTTGAGGCAAAAGGATATTTTGACAAAGAGAAAAAGAAGAGTATCCCGCGATTTGTAAATAGTGTCGCCCTTGTTACATCAAAAACGGGAGCGGCTTTGCAGGATATGAAAAGGGTTGCCGCCAAAAGATGGCCTTTGGTGAAAATCATCCTGATAGATACTTTGGTACAGGGAGAAGGAGCGGCTTTGGCGATAGCCAAAAATATCAAAAGAGCCGATACTTTGGGAGTGGATGTGATCATCATAGCAAGAGGCGGTGGAAGTCTGGAAGACCTTTGGGCATTTAACGAAGAGATTGTGGCTGATGCTGTTTTTGGTGCAAAAACACCGATAGTTTCTGCGGTGGGGCATGAGATAGATTTTATGATAAGTGATTTTACGGCAGATCTAAGAGCGCCCACTCCCTCGGCAGCTATGGAAATGATATTGCCTGATATTAACGAAATGAGAATCTATATAGACAATCTTTTTGAGAATTATGATGAGATCATAAAAAGAGTTTTACAAAAAAAAGAGGAGAGTTTAAAACACCTTTTTTATCTCTACAAACAAAACAATCTTCTTTCCAAAATAGAGCTTTTTCAAAAAGAGACAGCGGATCTAAAAAACAGATATGAGAGCTATCTGGCGTTTTTACTGCAAAAAAAAGAAAACAGCCTAAAAGATGTTGCTTTTTCTCTTGATGAGTCAATGAGAAAAGTCTTGTTGCTAAAAAGTGATATTTTACTCTCTTTACACAGAAGTTTTGAAAACAATGATCCTTCCAAAAAAAGCAAGAAAGGATTTGCCCAAATCGTAAAAGATGGCAAAATAACCGCTTTGGAAGAACTTGAAAAAGGGGATAATATAGAGCTTTTGGATGCGTACAGAGTGGTTGAGGCATCTGTAACGGATAAGCGGTCGTGTTAAAGACCGCTATTGGTTTATCTTGTTTGTAGATATGACTTCAATCCCGTATCAGTCCATGGTCTGTTTAGATCCAAGAATGATGAGGCGCTATCCCATACTCTTTTAAAATCAGGACTTTTTGCGCTTTTCTCTTTTGCTACTTCCAGCAGAGCTTTTTTTGCCGCTTCTACTATATCCTGTGGCCATCTTTCTATTTTAACATCTTTTGGAAGGTTTTTAAGGGCTTTTGCATTTTCAGCTTGAAATTCTGCCGCCATTTTTGCATTTGTCTCTTCAGATGCAGTTTCGATGATAAGTTGCTGTTCTTTTGACAGAGAGTCAAACTTTTTCTTGTTAAATGTTACCTCCAAAACGCTTCCGGGTTCATGCCAACCTGTATAGTAGTGTTTTGCCACTTTTTGAAATCCCATTTTGATATCGAGTGCAGGTCCTACCCATTCGGTGGCATCTATCGTTCCTCTCTCAAGAGCCACATATATCTCTCCCGCCGGGAGCAGTGTAGGGCTGACACCAAGTTTTGCAAGTACTTCTCCTCCAAGACCGGGGATTCTCATCTTGAGACCTTTTAAATCGGAGAGTGTTTTTATAGGTTTTCTAAACCATCCTCCCATTTGGGTTGTTGTATTTCCTCCTTTAAACGGTACGAGGTTGTATTTTGCATAAAGTTCTCTCCACAGATCCATTCCTCCGCCAAAATCAAACCATGCATTTAATTCTTGGGCGATCATTCCAAAAGGAAAGCCCGAAAAGAGGCTGAAAGCTTCGTTTTTGCCTTTCCAGTAGTATGGACCGGAGTGAAAAGCGTCGATATTTCCCGCACTGCAAGCATCAAATACGCTCAATGCAGGTACAAGAACATTTTTGGGATAGACTTTTATTTTGATAGAACCGCCACTTAAAAGCTTGACTCTCTTTGCAAATCTCTCTATTCCCGTTCCCATGATAGGAAAGTTTGCAGGCCAACTTGTTGCAAGTTTCAATCTGACTTTTTTGTTTTTATTGATATTTGCACTAAAAGCGTTAGATGCCAGTGCGGCTGTTCCTGCCGTAACAATGGCTGATTTTTTGAAAAAATCTCTTCTTTTGTTATCCATAGATTCTCCTTTTGTAAAGATTATTAGTAGTATCCTGCTATTACCGCATAACAGAGAAACAGCATAAGGTGTGAAATTCCTTCAAAATAGTTTGTTTCTCCGTCATCTGTCGTTTTCCATGCCAATATTATCGTAAAAACCAATGCACCCACTTCCAAAGCGTTAAATCCGAGTGTAAGATTTATATCAAATATCAATCCAAGCAGTAGCAGTACCGGAACTGTTACAAGTATCGATACCGTAGAAGCGCCCATTGCGATATTGACAACTCTTTGTATCTGATCATTTTTTGCCGCTTTTATAGCGGTAAAAATTTCCGGTGCCACACTGATAATAGCTATAAACAGACCTGCAATACCGGTTGAGATGCCGTACTCTTTGGCAACCGATAGACCGTCATGCGCAAAAAGCTCTGCCAAAATACCTATGATAAAAATAAAGATAAATATAAAGAAAAAGTTGATAAAAGTAGGTATTTTTTCAAAAATATAATCTTCATTTTCCTCCTCTTCATCCTCTTTTAATTTTCTTCTGAATCTAAACATTCGGCTTCTTGCGGTGGCTTTGAAAAAGTGTGTATGCGTTTTTGTCTGAAAAATCAGAATAATAATATAAAACGAAAATAACAGGCATCCTATAATAAGGCTTACCTTTTTTATGATATCATCTCCGTGATGGGTATTGCTCAGGATACTTGGAACCAAAAGAGCCAAAGCCGAAACATAAAGTATTGTTGTGTAGGTGCTTGAAGTATCTTCGTTGTGTTGTTGTTCACTAAATGCCAGACCTCCGATAAAAACGGCAAGTCCCAACAAAACATTCATATCCACGATAACGGCGGATATTATACCTCCTTTTACGGTATTTAATGCCGATATATTTTCTGAAGCTTCCAGCATTACATTAAAAAGAAGTAAAATTTCCACGATAACGGCTGTTATCGTAAGTACATAACTGCCTAACGGTTCTCCCAGCCTTTCAGCCAATATTTCGGCAATTTCCGAAACGGTGATGGATAAAAAACCAATGGCAAAAGCGGCAAATATCGTAGTAAAATAGATATTGTGCTGAGTGTAAAATAAAAATGCCGTTATGCCAAACAGGATGCCCCCTATAATATCCCAGTAGTTTCCCAAAAAGTGGGATATCTGATTTGTTTCAAACGAGCCTTTCCGGTCGTCCATTATGTCAACTCCTTAAAAAGTGAAAAATTTTGTTTCTCTTCCAAAAATATGGGCATAAACTCTCTTTTATCGGCAAGAATTATCCCAAAATGGAAATTTTTTTGTGATTTTATATCCTTTAAATCCTCATATAAAAAAGTTTCCGTATCCTTTTTGGAAGAGTTGTGCTTTTTTGGTAAAAACAGAGATATCCGAGCCCATTTTGCCTCATTTTTTAAAAACTCTCTCTCTTTCTCTATCATATAATAATTTTTTTCAAAAATCAAAACTTTTTGTGTTGTTCCGAAAGGTTTTTGAATAAATCTGTTATTGATGAAAATCGGATCGAAATGGTTTTCTATAAAGTTTAGATTGTTCAATTCATAAACAATTTCGTATTTTTCCAAAAATGATAAAACCGCTTCTAACTCTTCAATGAAAATTTTTGGTAATTTTATATTTTTGAAAAATCGGTTTTTGTATAGAAAAGTTGTTTCAAATATGGAATAATTGATGACTTGTATCTGCTGGTTTTGTGATATGCCAAACATTTTATAATCGGGATATATCTTTTTAAGCATATCCTCATCACTGCAAATAACCAAAGAGTTCTCTTTTGCATTAAAAATCTTCTGAAAAATATCAAAGATTGTATCCTCTAAGATGATGAGCTGTTTTGAAGGTATGATCGATTTTATGATCTCTGTTTTTATCTCATTGATGTAATATATATGGATCGATTTTTCTCTCAGATAGAGTCTGAGTATCCTGATAAGTGCTGTTTTTAGGGATTTTACTCTTATCCATGCTATTTCATGATCTGTTATTTGTATCTCTTTGTCAAACAAGATGGCGTAAGCGCCTTTTTCAACGGCTTTTTGGAGATCTTCTAATTGGGTATAAACGAAAAGATCACCCAACGAGATTTTATTGGAAAAAAACTGAATATTTTCAAATGAAGAGATGGAAGGAGTTGTTAAAAGTTCCCCCTCCACCAGTCTGACCAAATTGTCAATTGTCATTTAATGGGTGTGCCGTTACTCTTTTGCGATTCCGGTCGAATAAGAGAGAGTCCGTTTTTGTCTTTTGCGGCAAGTAACATTCCCTGACTTAAAAGTCCCATGATTTTTGCCGGTTTCAGATTTGAAACGACACAGACTTGAGTGTTGATTAAAGAATCCGGTGTGTAAAACTCTTTTATTCCCGCAATAATCTGCCTTGGCTCTTCTTCTCCCACATCAACTTTCAGTTTCAACAAACGATCGCTTTTTTTAATATTTTCAGCTTCTGTAACAGTTCCTATTTTCAGTGAAACTTTGAAAAAATCATCTATCGTTATGATACCTTCTTCTTTTTTCCTGCTCTCTTTTTGCTCTTTTTTGGGAGTTTTGTCTTTTAAAAGCTCTTTTTCGATTTTTGGAAAGAGAGGCGGAACTTTTTTGATCGTAAAAGGTTTTAGGAGTTTGGAGTTTTCTATAAGATTTTTGTAACTTTCGTTATCGATTTTAAAACCGAGTGAATCGGCAATGGTATCACATGTTTTTGGCATAACCGGACTCAGCATCACGGCTGTTTTTGCCAAAAGATTGGCTATCAGAGCCACAAGAGCCATTGCTTCTTCTTTTTTGCCCTCTTTCATCATCGCCCATGGCTCATAAATTGTGATTGACTGATTTGCAAGAGACAAAATCTTCCATAACTCCTCAAGATAGCGGTTTGTCTGGACATTGTATATAAATTCAGGAATATTGTCTATATATTTTTTGGCCTGTTCAAACTCTTTTTTATGATATTTTATGACATCTTTGGAATCTATATTAAAATCAAAATATTTTCCGCTCATACCGATAACTCTGTTTAAAAGATTGCCAAGATCATTACTAAGATCGCTGTTTATCCTGTCTATCAATGCCCTTTGGCTAAAATCTCCGTCCTGTCCGAAAGGTACTTCTCTTAGCATAAAAAATCTGAAATTTTCCAGTCCGTAAGCATCTGCAACATCTTTTGGATCGATAACATTTCCTTTTGATTTGCTCATCTTTTCGCCGTTTCTTGTCCACCAGCCATGTGCGGCTATATGTTTTGGAAGAGGCAGATCCAGACTCATCAAAAATGCAGGCCAGTAGATGGCATGAAATCTTAAAATATCTTTTCCGACAAGATGAACGGTTGCCGGCCAAAAGTGCATCAGTTTTTCATCTTTGCCGTAACCAAGAGCCGTCAGATAGTTCATCAAAGCATCAAGCCAGACATACATCACATGTTTTGGATCATTGATTGATTGCGGAAGTTTCACACCCCACTCAAAACTGGTTCTTGTGATGGAGAGATCTTGTAAACCCTGTTTTACAAAACTTATCACTTCGTTTTTTTTGCTTTTTGGAATTACGCATTTTTCTTTGTCTTTATACCATTGCAGAAGTTTGTCTTCATATTTTGACAATCTGAAAAAATAGCTCTCTTCTTTGACTATTTGAGTATGTTTGCCACAATCAGGGCAAAATTCATCTTCTATCAGTTGTGTTTGGGTAAAAAAGGTCTCACAGCTTACACAGTAAAATCCCTCATAATAGTCTTTGTATATATCACCCTTTTTATACATTGTCTCAAAAGCTTTTTGAACGCCTCTCATGTGATCTTCATCAGTTGTTCTTATGAATTTGTCGTAACTGATATCCATATAATCCCAAAGAGTTTTAAATTTAAGGCTTATTTCATCCGCATACTCTTTTGGATTTTTACCTCTCTTTTTGGCTGCTTCTTCTATCTTTTGACCGTGTTCGTCGGTACCTGTCAAAAAAAATGTTTCAAGACCTATGAGTCTTGAATACCTTGCCAGTGTATCGGCTATGATGGTTGTATATGCATGTCCTATATGGGGAACATCGTTTACATAATATATAGGAGTTGTTATGTAGGCTTTTTTACACTTGTTTTCCATTGCTTTTCCCAAAAGTTTTCTCTTATAATACTAAAAAATAGTTTAATTGTGAAGTAATTTAAAATTCAAATCCTCCGCCTTTGCCTTTGTTCATGCTTTGATAAACGGCTACAATATACTCTTTTCTTGTTTTGCAGCCGATTATCTTATCGCATGAGTAGCAGCTTTTTAGCTTATGCTCTTTTTGGCACTCTTGGAGTATTTTAAGTTTTTCCTGCAGTTTGAGTTTAAACTCATTTGATGTCGCATTGATATTTTCCATATACCTCTTTTGCTTTTAATACCTCATATTTTGAACCCAAAAAACAGGGGGTGGTATCATGAAGATGTGTAGGCTCCAAATCAAGCAGTCTGTTGATAGGATCCATCGCCATTCCACCTGCTTTTTCAAAAACATAGGCAAAAGGGAACACCTCAAAGATCATTCGCAGTTTTCCTTTGGGTTTGTCGGTTGTTCCCGGATATGAAAAAACTCCACCTCCCTTTAGAAGGATTTGATGAAGGTCAGGAACCATACCGCCTGAATATCTCAGTCTGTATCCTTCGGCGAAAGTGGCATCTACCATCTTTTTGTGGTATTCCGGCCAGTATTTTTGTGTGGCTCCGGGTGATTTGATATTTCCTTTTTCGTTTAATGAAATGTTTTGAATATAGTGAAACTCTCTTTTTGGATCCATCCTGTAAAGCTCAACAGTATCGGTGGCTATCACCATCTCCACACGAGGTCCGTAAACGACATAGACTGCGGCTATCAGGTCTTTTCCTTTGTATCCGTTTAAGTAGATTCCAAATATCGATCCCACACTCAAATCCACATCTACCAAACTTGAACCGTCCAAAGGATCGTATCCTATGAGATATTTTCCGTCTTTGTGAAGTAACTCTGCATGTTCTTTCTCTTCACTTGCAAGTTCTTTGATACTTGGTACTTTGCTGAATTCTTCTTCTATGATCATATCGCTTTTGATATCGAGTTTCAGTTGTATATCACCGGTTTTGTTTTTGTTCTGCGAATATCCGGTATCGTCTGATTCGATAGAGTCTCTGATCCTTATTGCGGATCGTTTGATGGCTTCTATAATTTCTTTCATTTTACTACCTTTGCATTTTTGAGTATCCACTCTGTTATACTCTCTATATCGTTTAAATTTAAAATAGTTATATGATTTGGAATCGAATATTTTGAGAGATCCACGCTCTCATCTATTGCCAAAGCCTCTACATGTCTTAAATAGCTCTCGTCGATACTGTTTCTGAATATTGCGATTCTCGGAAGAGGAAGAGTTTTCAGTCCTTCTACAAATAAAAAATCAAAGTCATCAAGTTTGCTGATAATAGTTTCCATATCTTGATAATGATTGATAAAATAGGTGGTTTTGAGGGGAGAAGTTACGATAACATCAGCTCCTGTTTGAGAAAATTTGTAACTGTCTTTTCCCTCTTTATCAAACATTGCTTTGTTTTTTGGATCGTTTTTTATTATAATAACCTTGTTATTGGCGATTAGTTTCTCGCTTAGTTTGACAATCAAGGTAGTTTTTCCGCTGTTGGATGGTCCTGTGAATGCTATTGCTAATGATTTCATGCGGGAATGATACCATAATATTCTTGATTTTTTTATTATAGTTTTTTAAAGTAAATGATGATATTTATAATATTTTATGATAAAATGTCGATTTAATATAAATTAAATTAGCAGGAATGGACTAAATGGAAAATAATATTGTAAAAGGTTTAATTTTTTATCTACTTGTACTTTTTTTAAACGGTTGCTCAAATAAGATATATACGGAGTTTGTCAATGAGGATAAACTTTACGAACAGAGTCTGCTTTATACAAAGAAGGGTGAAATTGTCAGTTCTCTTGAAACAAAATCCGTAATAGTGGCAACATATCTAAATCCACTTGACAAATCTTTCAAGCTTAAGCCAAAAGAGTCTTTTTTGATTGCTGTCTATTCCCAAAAAGAGTTTGGAGACGACAAAGAGGGATTGGAGAAAAAAGAGTGTCTTGTCTATCTAAAGGACGGAAGAAAACCTTTGGAGATAGAGAGATTGAAAAAAGAGAACCATCTGTTAAAGTATATTCCTGTTCATAACGGCTGGTTTAAATACTATCTTGTTACATTTAAGGCAAAGCAAGAGAAAAAGATTACTCTTGTTTGCGAAAATAGGAGATTTGGGAAGACTCTGCTAACTTTTTCAAAAGAGGAGTAAGCATAACTTTTTTGCCCATCAGTTGAGAGTAGATGATATAGTTTGCAAGTACTCTTTTGCCGTAATATCTTGCCTGATCGTTTGGTATAAGTTCCATGCTCAAAAAAGGCTCATATTTTCCTCTTTTAAAAAGTGAAGAGTTTAGAAGCATTCTTTTTACAAAACCTATTCCCCCGTTGTAGGCGTAAAATACCAAAAGAGGATGATAGAGATATTTTTCCAGATAAGTTATGTGATAATCTGCAAATTTGTAAGCTATTTCAGGCTGAAAAAGATTTTCAAGATCAAAATCCTCATATCCCATTTTTTTGGCTATATCCTGTGCCACGGAAGGCATAAACTGCATCATTCCAAGAGCATAGGATTTTGAGATAGATGTGGGGATAAATTTGCTCTCCTGTCTTGCGATGGAGAGGATCACAGCCTGTCTTTTGGGTGTCAGATTTTTTATATACTGATAGTATGGCATTATAAAAAAGTGTTTTTTAAATTTTGAAGCTCTTTCAAAAAGGTAGGATGCAAAAGGTTCTGTATTTTTTGCATTAAACTCCTGTGCTTTTTTTTGTAACTCTTCTTGATTCATTGTTTTTGAGCTGTTTTTAAGCTCTTCCCATGCAAAAGGATCATTTATCGGAAAGTTTATATGGTTTTTATGGCTTTTGATATTTGTGATGATATTTTTTGCTTTTTTATGCAAAAGTTCCATTGCATAGATGGAGTAGATATTGATTTTGGGACTGTTTGATAGTTTGATAAGATAGTTTTTATTGGCTGTAATCTGATATAACCAAAACAGAGTTCTGTCTTTGGTGAAATTTTTATAAGACTTATCATAGGCGATTTTTAGATATCTCAATGCCAAATCTTCTCTTTTATGTTTTATCGCATTGAAAGCAAGGTATAGATTTCCCTCGGCGCTTAGTTTTGAAGAGTTTATATCAAGGATTGATTTTTGAAGGTGATTTAATTTTTCATCAATTGTTATAGTTTTTATAGTTTTATTAAAAGCATAGTAAGTTATATATTTTTCAAGTATATCTTTATCAATTTTATGATTTAACTGCTCTTTTCTGTAACTGCTTCCGACACCGTTAAAAAGTTTGAAAAATATATCGGGATTTGCTTTGATAAGAGCATTAAACGGATTGTTTGATGCCAAAATCTCATATATTTTTACTCTGTTTGGATATTTTTCTCTGACTTTGTCAGCTACTGTTATCAACTCATCTTTTGTAAGTTTTGTGGCTTTGTCGGGAGTCAATCCCAAAGCTATGCAGTCTGCACTGGCGTTTATCAACTCTTTTGGTTTTGCTTTGAGGCAGTCTGCAATCTCTTTGAAGCCGTCTATGTCCAGTTTATCGGCAAACTTAAAAAACAGTTTACTACTCATGATATTCACTTCTCCTATTAATGCTTCCGCATCTTTTGCGGATATATTTTGATCTAAAAACCGCCATATATAAAAATCTTTGGCAACGCATCTTGGTTTGTTGCCAAAAAAATCTAATGTTATCTCCCGTGAAGATAACATTAGCGGTATTAAGAGAAGTAAAGCAAAAAGTATGCCACTTTTGTTAAGTTTATTGAAGTGCACCGGAAAAACTGTAAAGAAGTTTTACAAAGAAGAGATCAAAAAACTGTAAACCAAGTATCACGACAATTGGCGCAAGGTCGATCCCTCCGATAACAGTGGGAATATATTTTCGTATAAACGCATAAACAGGTTCAGTCAAACGCATTAAAACCTGTACGATGGGATTATACGGATCGGGTCTGACCCAAGTAATAAGGGCGGCTATGATAACTATCCAGATATAGATATTTATAACCATGTGAATAATCTGTGCGATTGCTTCTATAAAAGTTGCTAAAATTATCATTTTGCTATCTCCGTTAAATAGTGTTTGATAAATGGGTAAATTTCGCTGAGATTTGGTCCGTGTTCGACCCCTGTCAAAGCGATCCTCAATGGCTTAAAAAAGTTTTCCCCTTTTAAACCGGTCTCTTTTGATACGAAATTTTTAAAATCGTTAAAATCCGCAAAATAAGGTGCGTGTTGTATGCAAGAGACGATTTTATCAAAATTTTCTTTAAATTCTTCATTTACCTCTTTTTTGGAGAAAATTTTATCTATTTTTTCTTTGAGTTCTTTTATCGTACTTGCTTCCTGAGTGTAAAGTTTGGCAAGTTCTCCTATATCGTTTGCCGAATAACCGATAAGTTTTGAAAGCTCCATCGGATCTGATTTTTTTATATGCTCCCTGTTTATAAATCTGAGTTTGTCGATATCAAATTTTGCACTTGATTTTGATATTTTTTCTATACTGAACCACTCTGTTGCCTCTTTGAGTGTAAAGATTTTTGTTGGTGTTTTGTTTCCAAGAAGGATCAGATAGTTTGAGATGGCAGATGGTAAAAATCCCTCTTCCAAAAGCCATTTTACGCTTGAGGCGTTGTCTTTTTTGCTCATTTTTTTGCCCTCTTTGTTTAAAATAACCGGAAGATGGGCATATTTTATCTCTTTGTCATATCCGAGATATTTTCTTATGAGTATCTGTTTTGGAGTGTTTGAGATGTGTTCTTCTCCTCTGATGATATATCCTATATCGCTTAACATATCGTCAATCGCACATGCGAAATTGTATGTCGGAGTTTTGTCTATCCTCAGTATCACAAAACTGTCTATATCATCGGGGGTAAAAGAGAGTTCTCCTTTTATCTCATCTTTGAAAGAGATAGCCTCTTTTGGTTTTTTGATCCTGACAACAAAAGGTTTTTCGTTGTTCAAAACCTCTTCATCACTCAAAAATTCGCATGTTCCGTCATATCTGTAGGCTGTTGCTTTCTTTTTTGCCTCCTCTTTTTTTATTTTCAGAAGATCTTCGGGGCAAAAACAGGCAAAAGCGTGTCTGTCCATCAAAAATTTTGATGCAAATTGCTGATGAAATTTCAGATTATGACTTTGGAAACAGACTTCATCATATTTTATATCAAATATGTTCAGTATCTCCAATATCTCCTGATCCTTGCCGGGTATATTTCTCTCTTTGTCCGTATCTTCTATGCGGATGATGAATTTTTCATTTTTCTGTTTTGCCATTATATAATTAAGCAGTGCTGCTTTTAGATTTCCTATATGCATATCTCCTGTCGGAGAGGGTGCGAAACGAAACATATTTAAACCTTTTTTGGACTGATTTTTTGAGATTATACCTTTAAAATGGTATGATAATAATAAAAATTTCAAGGATTTTTGATGAGTGGCTTTTTCCCTGTTTTTTTGAATATGGATTCAAAAAAGGTTTTGATTGTCGGAGGTGGCAAGATAGCGGCGGACAAGCTGACTCACATGCTTGATTTTACAAAAAATATCACTGTTTTGTCTCCCCAAATAGACAAAAGAACAAAAGAGCTTATAGAAAAACATTCGTTAAAATATATCCAAAAAGAGTATCAAAAAGGTGATATAGAGGGATTTTTCATCGTTATAACGGCTGTTGATGATATAAAAGTTCAGGAAGAGATTTTTAAAGAGTCTGAAAACAGAAAGATTTTTTGCAACAGTGTTGATTCTGTTGATTATTGTGATTTTATCTATCCATCCTATATAAAAAGGGGAGATTTGACGATTGCTATCTCAACTTCGGGAGCATCTCCGGCTTTTTCAAAACATCTTCGTATCTTTTTGCAAAAAGTTATACCAAAAAGCGTGGAGGAGTTTTTAAAGAAGATGAGAGATATAAGAAAAAAACTTCCCAAAGGAAAAGAGAGGATGAAAATACTTGATCAAAAAGCAAAAGACTTTGTAGAAGAATTTATGAAAGAGGGAAAATGAAACTGATTGTTTTAGCGGCATTTTTGGCTGTTTTTGGGGTGGTCTATTATCAATATAAAAAAGACAAAGATATAAAAGAGGCTCTTTTGACTCTCTTTTTTATTGCGGTTGTTACAGGGTTTTCTCTTTTTGGGCGTTATACTCTGGTTTACAAACCTCTGTTTGTTTTGCATGTTTTACTTGTTCTTTTCAGCTGGATAGAGATATTCAGATCTGTTTTTACCAAAAAAAGAAATCTCTGGATCATATTTTCTCCCGTTTTTTCTGTCGGACTCTTTTTTCTGATAGGATATCTCTTTTCAAAATGAGTTCGTATGAGATTTTAAAGAAGATTTTTGGTCATAACGAGTTTCGGGAGTTTCAGGAAGAAGCGGTAAATGCGCTTTTGGCAAAAAGAGATCTGCTTACCATCCTGCCGACAGGCGGGGGAAAATCTCTTTGTTATCAGCTCCCTTCTCTTATGATGGACGGAGTTACCGTTGTGATCTCTCCTTTGATAGCTCTCATGCAAGATCAGGTAACGGCACTTTTGAAAAACTCCATTGAAGCTTGTATGATCTCCTCTTTTATGGACAGAGAGGAGAGTAAAAGTATCTATTCAAAACTTTTGAAAAATGAAGTAAGACTGCTTTATATCTCTCC
Source organism: uncultured Campylobacterales bacterium (assembly GCA_964450755.1). Lineage (GTDB taxonomy): Bacteria > Campylobacterota > Campylobacteria > Campylobacterales > JAADDG01 > JAADDG01. The sequence continues at coordinate 4,218 of CAYVDJ010000033.1, read as the reverse complement.
CGAAAGAATGGCAACAGAAAATTTTGTTTTGTTTTTGCAAAAGCTGAAAATCAATTTTTTTGTTATAGATGAAGCCCACTGTGTAAGTGAATGGGGACATGAGTTTAGAGACGATTACAGAAAATTAGACAGAATCAAAAAGTTTTTTCCAAATACTCCTGTTGCGGCATTTACGGCTACGGCTACGCACAAAGTGGCAGAAGATATCATAAAACATCTCTCTTTGAAAGAGCCGGTTTTTATAAGGGGGAAGACTTTTAGAAAAAATCTTCTTATTCGGGTAAAAAGGAGAATAGGAGACGGAAGGAAGCAGTTGGAGGAGTTTTTAAAAGAGCATAAAAACAAAAGCGGTATAGTTTATACCTTTACAAGAAAAGAGGCGGAAAAAACGGCTGCATTTCTTCTAAAGAGAGGTTTTAGGGCATCTGCCTATCATGCGGGACTTGACAAGGAGCAAAGGGGAGATGTTTACAGGGATTTTATCTATGACAGGATCGATATCGTTGTTGCCACCGTTGCTTTTGGGATGGGGATCGATAAGAGTGATATCCGTTTTGTTGTTCATCTCTCTATGCCCAAAACTTTGGAGAATTATTATCAGGAGATCGGAAGAGCTGGAAGGGATGGTCTGGAATCGGAAGTTTTACTCCTTTTTTCAAAATCCGATGAGATCAAAAGATCGATGCTTTTGGAGGATATTGAAAATCTTTCATATAAAAAAACCGCTGTGAAAAAACTTGCTTTTATGTATAAATATGCTCTTGGCACTTCCTGCCGTCATCAAATCATAGCCGAATATTTCGATGATGAGGTGCAAAAGTGTAAAAACTTTTGCGACAACTGTCTTAAAAGTGATACAGAGTATATCGATATAACGATAGAAGCCCAAAAACTCCTGTCGGCTGTTTACAGAACAGGTCAATGTTTCGGGCTTAAACATATTATTGATATTTTAAGAGGATCAGCCAATCAGAACATTTTGCGTTTCAATCATGATAAGCTCTCCGTTTATGCTATTGGCAAGGACTTTTCAAAAGACAAATGGAGTGTAATAGCCGATACGCTTTTGGAAATTTCAGCTTTGAGTCTTGGTGAACACAGAGCGCTTAAAATAGAAAATGAGGGTTTTAGGATACTGAAAAAGCAAAGAGATGTTATGATAGAAAAAGAGAGATTTGAGATAAAAGAGAGTGTCAAAAAGCCCAAAATCGATATTGAATATGAGAAAAATGAGTATTTTGAAAAATTCAGAGAACTAAGAGCCAAAATAGCAAAAAGGGAGGGTGTACCGGCATATATAGTCTTTGGAGATAAAACATTGATAGAGTTATCAAACAAACTTCCTGTTGATAAAGAAGGAATGCTTGAAATAAACGGTATAGGGGAGGTGAAATTTGAAAGATACGGAGAGGATTTTTTAAAACTCTGCAGAGAGTTTGGATAGATCATTTATAAAATGAAGAGAGAGCCTCTTTGTTGGAGATTTCGATATGGTGACTTTTGCTGATTTTTATCAGCTCTTTTTTTCTGAATTTTGTTAATATCCTTGAAAGTGTTTCGGGAGTAATATTTAAAATAGATGCTATTTGGGTGTTTTTTAAGTTTTCGCAAAGCTCATGATTTTCTATGATAAACTTTGCTACCTTTGCATCTGCTGTCAAAATCATCTCTTTATGTATGACATTAGATAAAATTTTTATTTTTTTTGTCAGAGATTTGATTATTTCCATCGATATTCGTGGATTTTTGAAAAAATCCTGTTCCAGACTTTTAAAATCTATCTTCAAAACTTCCCCTTTTGTAATAAATTTTGCAGTTGCCGGAAAAGCTATATTTTCAAAACAGGCAAGTTCTCCGACAAAAGAGATCGGAACAAACTGATGAATATAGAGTTCTTGACCTTTTGGATTTGTTTTATACATTCTAAGCACTCCGCTTAAAAGTACATATAGATATTTTGATTTATCCCCTTCGTAAAAAAGGATTTTATTTGCTTCATACGAATGGAAAGATGATATTCTTTCTAATCTTTCTATATTTTGCGCACTCAGTTTACTAAAGAGTGGGATGTCATTGATTCTATGCATAATAATATATTTCCTTTAAGGTAAATAGTTGAAAACCATACATATTATATCCTAATTTGATTTATGTCAATTTTAATTTTTAAATTAGGAGGAAAATAGGGTAAAATAATAATAGTTACTCAATGAGGGAAAAGACAATGAAAATTTTATTTGATTTTAAAGTTGATTATTTAAAAAAAATAGATTTTTTTGCTCAACTGAAAGATGAAGAACTTGCAAAACTTCATTCTATCAGCAGTATAAAATTTTATAATAAAGGTGAGATGATCTTTTATGAAAAAGATATCTTGGAAAATATCTATTATTTGAAAAGCGGTTTAGTGAAACTTTATAAAACGGATAAATTTTCAAAAGAGATTTTTTTAAGCAATGTTAGTGATAATTCACTTTTATATACCGTATCAAATCTATCTGACGATGAACGGATGGGAGCATTTTATAATGTCGAATGCATAAAAGAGTGTGAAGTTTTGACAATCAATGCAAAATCTTTCAAAAAACTCTTTTTTGATAATATAGAAGTTTTAAGAAAGATATTAGAAGAGTCTTATAAGAATATTAAACGCTTTCAAGATATTATTCAAAGAGATATTGTTTTTGACGGTACTTCCAAAGTTGCGTTTATGATATATAACAATTTGGATAATTTTAATTCATTAAAAAAAAGTGAAATAGCTTATTTGCTTCATCTTCGTCCAGAGACATTATGCCGAATTTTAAATAAATTGACTAAACAAGAGATTATAGAAATCAAAAAAGGTTCTATTTTTATAAAAGAGAGTGTGAAATTAAGAGAAATTTTTGAATACTAAATTAATATAGGTATTATAAAAAATGTATTTTAGCAAAAATATAAAATTACCGATTTGATCAACATCAATGAAAAGATTTTTTTCATTCGATAGAATAAGACCACACAATTAAAATAGGAGGTTTTAATGTCGCTTTCAAGAAGAGATTTTTTAAAAACGACTGCGGCTGCTACTGCTGCCACGGCGGTGGGCATAACTGTTCCGCAAGAAGTGGAAGCTGCGGCTAAACAAGGTCAAAAAGACTGGAGATGGGATAAAGCCGTATGTAGATTCTGCGGTACCGGTTGCGGTATTATGGTTGCAACCAAAGGCGGTAAAATAGTTGCCGTAAAAGGTGATCCGGCAGCTCCGGTTAACAGAGGTCTTAACTGTGTTAAAGGTTACTTTAATGCCAAGATTATGTATGGTGCGGATAGACTTACAAAACCGCTTTTAAGAGTCGGAGCGGATGGAAAATTTAGCAAAAAAGGTAAATTCCAACCGGTTTCATGGAAAAGAGCATTTGATGAGATGGAAAGAGCTATTAAAAAAGCTCTAAAAGAGGGAGGTCCTGAGGCTGTAGGTGTATTTGGTTCCGGTCAATACACTATCCAAGAGGGATATGCTGCTCATAAAATGATGAAGATAGGTTTTAGATCAAATGCTATCGATCCAAACGCCAGACACTGTATGGCATCTGCGGTTGTCGGCTTTTTCCAAACTTTTGGTATAGATGAGCCTTCTGGCTGTTATGATGATATAGAGATTACAGATACTATCGTTACATGGGGTGCCAATATGGCAGAGATGCACCCGATTCTTTGGGCGAGAGTTACAGACAGAAAGCTTGGTGATCCAGATCGTGTAAAAGTTGTCAATATCTCTACTTACAGACACAGATGTTCAGATTTGGCTGATATGGAGATTATCTTCTCTCCAAGTACTGATCTTGCTTTATGGAACTATCTTGCAAGAAGTATTGTTTATGATCATCCTGATGTAATTGACTGGGATTTTGTTAAAAAACATACTATTTTTGCAACAGGATTCGTAGAGACCGGTTACGGAATGAGAGCCAGTGCAGAAGCTAAAAAACTTGGATATTCTGCAAAAGAGCTTGAGACTATCAAACATGAGGATGAAAAAATAGTCAGTGAAAAAGAGGCTCCGGGACTTGCTGCTTTAGGATATAAAGCAGGTGATAAAATGGTTATGAAACACAGAGGTCATGCTCTTGGACACTGGGAGATCTCTTTTGAAGAGTTCAAAAAAGGTTTAGAGCCTTATACTCTTGATTATGTAGCAAAAATTGCAAAAGGTGATCCAAATGAGAGTTTGGA
>CAYVDJ010000032.1:0-7019 GCA_964450755.1 uncultured Campylobacterales bacterium | reverse complement strand
AGTGTCAATAAAACCGTCCTTCGGATAAAGAGATAAAGTACCTACTGCTTCGTTGGTTGTCTTTCACCATAGCTTTGGCTATGCTAAAAAACAACCGCCTTGCATTAGATACTTTCTCTCTTTACTATGGATACGATATAGTGCGTAAGGTCAGTTAATAAGTAATTTGTAATTTTATTTGTTATAACATAATATGATTAAAATAAGACATTCTAATAAAGGAAAAAAGATGAAAGCTGTCATAATGGCGGGTGGATTTGGTACACGAATCCAGCCTCTGACCAATTCCAGACCAAAACCGATGTTACCCATCATCAACAAAGCGATGATGGAACATACGATGATGACATTAAGGGATCTTGGTATAAAAGATTTTATAGTTTTACTCTATTTTAAACCGGAGGTCATCAAAGAGTATTTTAAAGACGGCAGCGATTTTGGAATCAATATCACCTATGTCATTCCTGATGAAGATTACGGAACGGCAGGTGCGGTAAAAATGGCTCAAGAACATATAGGAAATGATAATTTTATCATTATCAGCGGAGATTTGGTAACTGATTTTGATTTTCAAAAGATATTTGATCATCACCAAAAAACGGCTTCCCAACTGACTATTACTCTGACATCTGTTGAAAATCCTTTGGAATTTGGGGTTGTTATCACCGATGAAGAGGGAAAGATAGAGAAATTTTTGGAAAAACCAAGCTGGGGAGAGGTTTTCAGCGATACAATCAACACCGGTATCTATATAATAGAGCCGGAGATATTGGAATACATTCCAGAAAAAGAGAATTTTGATTTTGCAAAGGATCTTTTTCCGACTTTGATGGATGAGGGTATAGATCTGATGGGATGTACCGCCCAGGGCTATTGGAGAGATGTAGGAAATCCCGAAAGTTACAGGGAAGTGCAGGATGATATATTAAAAGGAAGAGTAAAATTTAACTTTGAAGGTATCAAAACAGATTATGTTGAGGGTACACTTTACAGTAAAGAGCCTTGCGAACTTGAGAATGCGGAGATTATAGGAAAAGTGATCATCGGTAAGAATGTCAAAATAGGAAAAGGCTGTAAACTGCATAATGTCGTAATCGGAGACAACTCCATCATAAAAGACAATTGTACGATAAGAAACAGTGTATTGTGGGAAAATGTCTCAATAGGCAGAAACTGTGTGCTTGACAACTGTGTTATCTGCAATGACAACATTATAGAGAAAAATGTCAAAGCAAAAGCCGGAATGATTTTGGCAGAAGGTTGCAAGATAGGAGAATTGACATCCATTGACAAAGATATTGTAATCTGGCCGAACAAAATCATAGATGAGGCGGCAATTATCAGCAATAACATCATTTGGGGAAGCAAATACAAAAATGCCCTTTTTGAAAACGGCAGTGTAACAGGACGGTCAAATATCGAACTCTCCTGTGAAGTTACCGCCAAACTGGCTCAGGCATTTGGATCCGAACTGCCTCTTGGATCAACCGTATTTGTCTCATGTGATTATCACAGAAGTTCCAAAATGTTAAAAAGAGTATTGTTGGGAGGTCTTCTTTCAAGCGGTATCAATGTCGTGGATCTAAAAGTTATGCCTACTGCTGCTATGAGATACAATCTTGAAAATGACCCCGATATATCAGCTGGTATTCACTTGCAACAGTCTATCATCGATCCTATGAGTACAAATATCACATTTTTTAATGAACATGCCCTGAAATTCAATACAAGCGTAACAAAAAATATAGAGAAGAATTTTTTTAAAGAAAAATTCAGAAGAGTTGATTTTACAAAGATAGGAAAAGTAACCGAAACTCAGTATCACAAAGAGTGTTATAACTATATAGATGCCATAAAAGAGACTATCGATCACAAAATCATCCATAAAGATTTGAGTATAGTAATAGATCTGATGAATGGAAACACGGCAGATATCTTTCCTAAAATATTAAATGATCTTCAGATAGAAAATATCGTTTTAAATGCCTATCATGATGAGAAGAAACTATCAAATATAAACAACATAAAAGAAGCCAGTAAGCAAAATGTTGCCAAAATAGTAAAAAATCTCAATATGAGTCTTGGAGTTTTGATCTATCCAAACGGACAGAGAATCTCTCTTATAACAGATGAGGGGGAGAGACTTGAGAAAGATACGGCACTTTTGACTGTTTTATATCTCTTGAACAGTGAAGCTGCAAAAAAGAATAAAAAGATGTCTGTTTTCCTACCGACATGGGCGCCTGACAGTATGGATAATGAGTTTGATTATTTAAAAATAAGAAGAGGAAAATATATAAATTTTAAAATAGAAAAATTAAGAGAGTTTGATCTTATCGCTACGGTTGAGGGAAATTTTGCTTTTAGAGAATTTTCCGTTCACAGAGATTCGATATATGCGGCACTGAAAATTATAGAGATGTTAAGCAGTAATGAGTTAAAATTATCTACGATAGTAAAGAAAATAAAACCGTTTTATTACAATCAGGTCAAAATATCCTGTTCCCATGCGCTTAAAGGCAAGATGATGAGAAAATTTTTGCAGGATGCAAAAGGGAAAAAATCCTCTACGATAGACGGTGTGAAGATATGGGAAAATGAAAGAGACTGGATCCTTATGATTCCCGATCAATACAGCAATAATCTCAATCTCTACATTCAGGCAAAAGATGAAGAGACAGGTAAAGAGATATATGAAAAATACAATAAAAAGATAGAAGAGTGGTCAAAACCGGAATAAAAATGAAATTTATTATATCTGTTCTGCTTTTGTTCAGTTTTTCTTTTGCAAAAAATTTTCAAGAGTGGCAAAAAGAGGCTGACAAAGGCGATATAGAAGCTGCCAAAACGGTAGCTTCTATGTATGAAAGAGGCTTTGGAGTGCAAAAGGATGAGACAAAGGCATTTGAGTACTATCTAAAAGCCGCTATGCATCTTGATCAGTTTTCCTGTATGCAGATTGCTATGATGTATAAAAACGGAACAGGGGTAAAAAAGAGTGAAAAAGAGGCAAAAAAATGGATAAACTGCTCTCCTGCAAAAGAACTTGCCTTTGAAAAACAAAAGGGAGAGATCAAAATAGAACCTGTTATCAACCTGCAGCAGAGTTTTTCATCTTTGGTTGATCATTACAGCGACAGAGAAACAAAATCAAATGTAAAACAGATCCTTTCAAGACATTTTGGACTTTATCCTTATAAATCAAACTACTTTCTCCCCTTTAGTTATGATACCAACTTAAAAAGTGACAGAAAAAGATATGAGGCAAAATTTCAGATAAGTTTTATGAAGCCTCTTGTCTATAATCTTTTTGGTTTGAATGAGACCTTCTTTTTCGGTTATACCCAACAGTCTTACTGGCAGATATACTCAAACTCTTCACCTTTTAGGGAAACAAACTATGAACCTGAAATTTTTGTGCTTTTTCCGATAAAGAACAGGGAGTTTTTTTTGATGGATGCTCTTAGGATAAGCATAGATCACCAGTCAAACGGTCAAAAAGGTTTGCTTTCAAGGTCATGGAACCGTATCTATGCAGAAGGACTTTTTCATTACAGGGGGTTTGTATATACGATAAAAGGGTGGTATCGTATCCCCGAAAACAAGAAAAAAAGTATTTATGACGGAAGCGGTGATGATAATCCCGATATTCTCTCATATCTTGGATACGGAGAGATAAAAGTGGCATATCCTTTTGGAAAACATCTTGTTTCAATGCTTTTGAGGAATAATCTAAGAAAGAAAAACAGAGGTTCCATACAGTTGGATTGGTCATTTCCGATAAAATACTTTAAAAACAGCTTTGGATATATTCAATTTTTTAACGGTTATGGAGAAAGTCTGATCGATTACAACAAAAACAGCAATAAAATCAGTATAGGTTTTATGTACAGTCGCTAAACTTTAGAGCTGCCCTTAACCTTCTTTACTAAAAAAGTGATACTTTTATCTACATTTATTACAAAATATTAAATAATTAAAACTAATTCTCTAAACTCAAATATAATAAGTAAATTTTAAAGAAAACTTTTTTATAATGATATAATATTAAAAACTATATTTAAAGTTATTTATAGTTTATTTACGAAAGAGAAGGGGAGTCGGATGAGAAAGTGCTATGAAAAGCTGAAGCTTATTATGGATTCAAGGATGGATGAAGAGCAATTTTTTCAACATATTTTTATTTTAACGCTGTTACAGCACAATAATAAACATATAGAGAATATAATAAAAAACAATTTTTTTAAATATTGCAGAAAAACTCTCTCAAAAAGTGAGATAGAGATATTTTATAAAAAAGCTAAAAATTCTCTTGTAAAACAGAGCATTATTAATGAAAACGGAAAACTTATATTTTGCAATAACGGTAAAAAGCTTGATTCTCTTACGGATTATGAGATGTATGACCTGATAGAATCTTATGAAGATAAAATAGAAAACTACATAAAAGAGAAATTATTAGTAGCGGCATAAAAGCCGCTGCTACTTTGCTTCCAAATTATATTTCTTAACCAACTCTGAAAATTCTTCAGAATTTAAAAAGTTGTTTAGTATCTCCTCTTTATTCATTTCATTGTTATCCAGTTTACTGCTCCAAAAAGAGATCTCTTCATCACTTGCTTCTCTTCCTAGTATAGTCAGATAAGCGATTTTGATAAATTTTTTATTGCTTATGTTTTTATCTGAAAACTCTTTTGAAAAGAAAAAGCTTTTGACAACTTTCTCTATACTTAAATCTTTGTTTTGCAGAGATTCTTTCCATTCGTTTAATCCGCCCGGATCATATTCTCTTTCTAAAACAAGTATATAGAGTCTTTTTATAAAAGCATCCAGATAATTATCAGAACTGTATGGCGTTATATCATATTTTTTACAGATATCGCCAAATTCTTTGGAAAAGCCAAATTCGTAGATTATCAAATCGTTGGAAGTAGTTTTGTTCTCTATCCTGTTTATCCAATAATCCTCTCCTTCACTGTCGGCATCTCTGTTTAGCATAACTTTGTAAACTTTTTGAATAAAATCTTTTGTGGTGTTGTTTTGCTCCTTGAACTCTTTACTGTTAAAGAAAAATTCAGCCAGATCCAAAGCACTCATATTTTTTTGGGTTAGCTGTGTATCCCAATAATTTATATCCTCCTGATCTCCTTCTCTGTCTAATATAATATTATAATATCTTTTAACAAAATTCTCCTTGCTCTGTTCATTTTCATCAGCTTTGTTAAACGGTTCCAAATAATAGTTGCAAACCAGAGCATAGTTTTGATCATCGGTTTTTATCCTGTAACCTTTTAGATTGATGATATACTCTCCCGCAGGAGCATTTTCTATCACTATCTGTTCAACATTATCAACTCTGTTAAATCCTTCGGCCGTAGCGGGTTTTGTTACCTCTTTTGGATCCAGAGAAAATGGGTAGTATCTGTTATTTCCTCTTTCTATCCACATATCTATATCATTGACCAAAGTAGGTTTTTGGGTTTGGGGAAGATTTGGGATCTCGGCTTCTCCTTCGGGATCCACCCATACGAGGGTTATTTTTACGCTGCCGGGATGAGTAAGAGACAATTTATACTTTTTTATCTCATTTTCTTTGATATTTTCTTCTCTTATAAGAGGTTTTTTGGTTTTTAAAGTCCATATCGCATCAGCCACATCTTTTGGATTGATTGTTCCAAAACCAAAAATATAATCAGGTCCTTTTCTTCCTCTGTCGGTTGCGGTATTTATAAAAAGAGCTTTTAAAATATCATGTCTTATTTTATCCCTGCCGGTTATATTTTTATAAAGTTGGAGTAACAATGCCGAAGAACCTATCGTTCTTGCCGTAGCCGATGTTGTACCGCCTTGTAGGATATAATCATCATCGGCTTTGTTACCTGTGGATAAAACATAGCTGTTACCGGGAGCAGCCACCGAAAAATCGGGTTTTATTCTTCCGTCATTTACCGGACCTCTGTTGCTGTAAGGTGCGATTTGCCTTCCGTCATCCATCGTAACTGCTATTGTAAAAACATTTTTACAGGTTCTTGGTCCTTTTAACTGTTTGTAGTTTTCTTCATCATCATGACCTCTGTCGTTTCCTCCCGCCATAAAAACATTTAGATATGGATTGTCATAAACTACTTTGTCAAGCAGTTTTGCCTCACTGTCATAAACACCGTCATATTGGGTATCGGTATAGAGATAGGCATGATTTGAAAGTGTGATGCCTTCCTCTTCATAGGCTTTTAAAACTGCTCTTGCATAACTTGCTTCCGATACCCAGTAGCTGTATATCTCTACATTTTCAGCAGCTCCTTTGGCATTTGGATTGACTCCTTTTGCTCCGATGGCTCCTGCTATAAAAGAGCTGTGGGGATGCGGAGGCTGTTCTTTGTTTTTACCCATTATATGAATTCTGCTGTGAGAGTTTTTTTGAAACTCCTGATGTGTTGCTCTTACCTGTCCCCAGTCAAATATGGCTATTTTGACACCCTCACCGCTGAGATTGTAAGGCTCTCCCCAAAGTTCGGGTAATTTTAAAAGTTTCATGGCTGCCATATTGGTGCTGTTGTGAAGATTGTCCGGTATTTTTACAGGGTCATATTCGTCCACATCCGCTAACATTGTATTGATACTTAATAATATCAGGGAAGAAAAGATAAATATTTTATTGATTTTCATTAAAAATATCCTTTAATAAACTTTCTAAATTAGAATAATTATGAATTAATAATATAGTAATTTTATTTAAAAGTTAATAAAACAAAATTATACTCTGATTTTTGACAATCTTCTTAAGGGCAATTTATCTTGCGAAAGATTGTACCTTATTTGCCTGTATAGGTTTTTAGAGCTACCCTTAAGTCCTCTATAACCAACTTTTCGATAATATTTATTGATTAACTGACCTTACGCACTATATCGTATCCATAGTAAAGAGAGAAAGTATCTAATGCAAGGCGGTTGTTTTTTAGCATAGCCAAAGCTATGGTGAAAGACAACCAACGAAGCAGTAGGTACTTTATCTCTTTATC
>CAYVDJ010000031.1:0-3369 GCA_964450755.1 uncultured Campylobacterales bacterium | reverse complement strand
TCTTGTGGGTATAAAACCGGTTATTGTTCACGGAGGCGGAAAAAAGATAAATGAGCTTCTTGAAAAACTGAGTATCAAAACAAGTTTTCACGAAGGACAGAGAATAACTACCGAAAAGGTAATGGAAGTGGTTGAAATGGTGCTAAGCGGAGGTATCAACAAAGAGATCACAACCCTGCTAAACCACCACGGCGCAAAATCGATAGGAATAAGCGGGAAAGATGCGAATTTTATCAAAGCCAGACCAAAAGACAAGGAGAAATTTGGTCTTACGGGCGTGATAACATCCATAGACAAAGAGGTGGTTACAAACTTGATAAATGAAAAATTTATTCCCGTTATCGCTCCGATAGCCTCCGGAGACGATGTAGGACATCCGGGATACAATATCAACGCCGATTTGGCAGCAAGCAAGATAGCAAAAAGCCTCAAAGCAAAAAAGATCATATTTTTGACCGATACCCCCGGTGTTTTGGATAAAGAGGGCAATCTTCTTTCAACCTTGAAAGAGGATGAGATACAAAAACTCAAAGAGAACAAAACGATTGGCGGAGGAATGGTGCCTAAAGTGGATGCCTGTCTTGAAGCGATTGACAGCGGTGTGGAAAAAGCCCATATCATAGACGGAAGAGTCGAACATTCAATGATTCTTGAGATATTTACAAGCGAAGGAATCGGCACTGTTATAAAAAAGTAAAAAGGATAAAAGCAATGTTTATAGAAACAAGAGGAAACGATCCCCGTTTTAAAAAAGAAGTAACATTTTCGGAAGCTATTTTAAATCCGAGTGCAAGTTTCGGCGGTCTGTATGTGCCAAAAGAGATTTTGAAACTTCCTGAAAATTTCTATCAAGAGTGTAAAGATATTTCATACAAAGAGCTTACTTTGAAGATTACGGATCTGTTTGATATCGATATAGATAAAGAGGTGTTGAAAAAAGCGCTTGATTTGTATGATAAATTTGATGATCCAAAAGATCCGGTACCTTTGAAAAAAGTTGAAGATGATCTTTTCATATCGGAACTCTATCACGGTCCCACCAGAGCTTTTAAAGATATGGCTCTTCAGCCTTTTGGATACATCCTCTCTTATCTTGCAAAACAAAAAGAGGAAAAATATCTCATTTTAGCAGCAACAAGCGGAGATACCGGACCTGCCACTTTGGATACTTTTAAGGATAAAGAGGGTGTTTTGGTCTCCTGTATGTACCCAGACGGTGGTACAAGCGATATCCAGAAGCTTCAGATGGTAACAAATGAGGGTAAAAATCTAAAAGTTATAGGAATAGTGGGAAATTTTGATGATGCCCAAAGTGCTTTGAAAACTCTTCTTTCTTCTCAAAAATTCAAAGATGAACTAAATGAGGATCATATCAAACTAAGTGCGGCAAATTCGGTGAATTTCGGAAGAATAATTTTCCAGATCATCTATCATATCAAAGGATATCTTGATCTCTTACGACAAAATGAGATAAAAGAGGGCGAAAAGATATATATCATCGTTCCAAGCGGAAATTTCGGTAATGCCCTTGGGGCATACTATGCCAAAAAGATGGGTGTGCCGATAGAGAAAATCCTCATAGCGTCCAATCAAAACAATATCCTCACCGATCTTATCACAAAAGGGGAGTATGATCTAAGAGAGAGAAAACTGCTTCAGACAACCTCTCCTGCGATGGATATCCTAAAATCATCCAATGTCGAGAGAGTTCTTTTTGATCTGTTTGGTGCAAAAAGAACAAAAGAGATGATGGAATCTCTAAACGAACAAAATCATTATGAACTGACATCGGATGAGCTTGAAAAAATGAGAGAACATTTTGACGCAACATTTTGTGATGATGATTTTGCCAAAAAGATTATAAAAGAGTATGCCAATAAAGGTTATGTGATGGATCCCCATACTGCAACATCTTTTAAAGCCTACAGTGAGTTGAAACAAAAACCTTTAAAATGTGTTGCCTGTTCGACTGCCGAATGGACGAAATTTGCTCCTACAATGTTAAATGCACTGAAAGAGGATGATAAAAGATATGACGATAAAACCGCTTTGGATGAAGTATCAAAGATGTTAAATATCCCTATCCCCAAAATAGTCAGTGAACTTTTCGATAAAGAGATCGTTCATAAAACGGTCGTGCAAAAAGATAAAATTGAAGATAAAATATTGGATTTTATAAAAGAGCATAGTTGAAAAGCCGATCTACAGATAAAAAGGAAAAAATATGGCTTTAGCTATCATGTGTTCGGGGGGAGATGCTCCCGGAATGAATCCCGCTGTTAAAAAGTTTGTCGATTATGTGGAAAAGAAGGGAGAAGAACCCTATTTTATCTATGACGGTTTGGAAGGGCTGATCGACGGCAATATCAAAAAAGCAAGTCATTTTGATGTTGCCGGTATCTTGCACAGGGGCGGATCGATCATCCGATCTTCCCGTTCCAAACGCTTTTTTGAATACAAATACCGAAAACAGGCGTATGAAAATCTAAAAAAACACAATATTACGGGACTTGTTGTTTTAGGCGGAGACGGTTCTTTCAGAGCACTTGATCGTTTAAGCGATGAGTTTGCTTTGAATTTTGTAGGTATCCCGACAACGATTGACAATGATATTTACGGAACGGACTATTGTATAGGTGTAGATACGGCTTTGAATGTAATCCGTGATGCGATGGATAAGATATACGATACCGCTTCCACTTTCAAAAGGGCTTTTGTCGTTGAAGTGATGGGAAGAGAGTGCGGATACCTTGCGGCGGTAACGGCTATCACAAGCGGAGCTGAGATCTGTGTGATACCTGAAGTTGATTTTAACCAAAAAGTGGCGGAAGAGACACTGAAAAAAGAGGTTGAAAAAGGTCGTCAGTATATTTTGGCAATCGTTGCCGAAGGAACGAAAAAAACAGATGAGATCACAAAATGGCTCAAAGAGAAGATAGGAATGAGTACCAGAGCTACGATACTCGGACACATACAAAGAGGTGGAAATCCAACCGTATATGACAGACTGATGGCTTTTGAATTTACCATAAGAGCGGTGGATCATCTGTTGAAATCCAAAAATTCCAATATAGTTATAGGATACAAAGACTGCACTTTTGTCAATCTTGAAATCGATGATGTCGTAGAAAACCAATACAAAATAGATCAAACCCTTCTGGATGCACTGCACTATCTGGATTAGGTGTTTTCATAGAAAGTAACAGTTTTTGATTCAATGTAATTTTTTGAATATTATCGTAAAAAGACTTAATTTTTTTGTGCGACTGAAGTCCAATGCCATTTCCTTAAGCAAAATATATTTTGTAAATAGCCCAAATTAAGGGCTTTTTGGAAGCAGGAACTTCAGTCCTGCTTTGGGTGACGCTT
>CAYVDJ010000030.1:0-41435 GCA_964450755.1 uncultured Campylobacterales bacterium | reverse complement strand
ATTAGAGAGGGTATGAATGTTGGTGTTAAAGTTACGCTAAGAGGTAAAAAGATGTTTAACTTCTTAGAAAAATTTATATCAATCGCAAGTCCTAGAATTAAAGACTTTAGAGGTTTTGCTAGAGGTGGTTTTGATGGAATGGGAAATTATAGCTTTGGTCTTCAAGAGCAGTTAATGTTTCCAGAAGTAAATTATGATGATATCATTAAAATACATGGTATGAACATAAATGTAGTAACTAATTGTGGAAATGATAAGTTAGCTTTAAGACAGCTTGAACTTGTTGGTTTTCCATTTGCGAAAAAGGCTCAATAATGGCAAAAAAATCAATGATTGCAAAAGCAAAAAGAAAACCGAAATTCAGTGTAAGAGCTTATACAAGATGTCAAATTTGCGGCAGACCTCATTCGGTTTACAAAGATTTTGGACTTTGCAGAGTCTGTTTAAGAAAAATGGCAAACGAAGGGTTACTTCCCGGCGTTAAAAAAGCAAGTTGGTAAGGGATAAAAATGTTAAATGATATAGTATCTGACGGATTGACAAGAATCAGAAATGCTTCAATGAGAAAATTGGAAGTAACAAAACTTTTACATTCCAAACTTGTAGAATCAACTATCGATATCCTTCAAAAAAAAGGTTATATCGAAAGTTATAATGTTGTAGAAGCGAACGGAAACAAAAAATTTATAAATGTTGTTTTAAAATATGACGCAAAGGGAAATTCTGTAATCAATGAGATAAAAAGGATTTCAAAACCTGGTCGTCGTGTTTATAAAAGCAGAGATGAGATTAAAAGATTTAAAAACGGATACGGAACAATCGTGGTAAGTACATCAAAAGGCGTACTTAGTAATGATGTGGCTTACAAAGAGGGCATCGGCGGCGAAGTTATTTGCAGTATTTGGTAAAATTTTTTATGGCATTCGATATTTTTCATATCGTAGACAAATAAAAAAGGATAAAATAATATGTCAAGAATAGGAAAACAACCAGTTGGCATTCCAAGCGGAATTGAAGTCAAGCAAGATGGTGCGAAACTTCTTTTCAAAAAAGGGAATGTAACCAAAGAATTAGATACAAAAAACTATGTTGATCTTAAAATAGAAAATAACGAGATCACATTCATACCAAAAGGCAGCGACAGACAAAGCAGAGCTTTTTGGGGAACATTCAGAAGTTTGGCGAACAATATAGTTATAGGTTTGACTAAAGGTTTTGAGAAAAAACTTGAAATCAACGGAGTAGGTTACAGAGCGGCGGTAAAAGGAAATATCCTTGAACTTCAGCTTGGTTTCTCTCATCCTATCAATTATGAGTTTCCAAAAGGTGTTGAGATCAAAGTTGAAAAAAATGTTCTAACAATAAAAGGTGACGATAAACAGGTTATCGGTCAAATTGCGGCAGAGATAAGAAGTTTCAGACCGCCTGAGCCTTATAAAGGCAAAGGTGTAAAATATGCCGATGAAACCATTATCAGAAAAGCCGGTAAAACGGCTAAGAAATAGGAGTGTCTGAAATGAGAAAAAAACTTTTAATGAAAAAACAGGCTCTTAGAGAGAAAAGAAAAAGAAGAGTAAGAGGAAAGATTTTCGGAACTGCGGAACTTCCGAGAGTTACGATTTTCAAATCAAACAGACACTTTTATGCTCAGGCGATAGATGATGTAAAAGGTGTAACCTTAGCGGCTGCTGACGGTTCAAAGCTTGGTGTAAAAGCCAATTCGGAGGGAGCAAAAGCGGTTGCAAAAACTTTTGCCGAAAATTTGAAAGCAAAAGGTATTGAGAGTGTTGTCTTTGACAGAAACGGATACAAGTATCACGGTGTAGTGGCATCTTTTGCCGATGCTTTGAGAGAAGACGGAATCAAATTATAAGGAATACGGGAAATGGAAAAGTATAATAGAGAAGAATTTGAAGAAACTATCGTCAACATCGGCAGAGTAACCAAAGTTGTAAAGGGCGGTAGAAGATTTAGATTTAACGCCTTGGTAGTTGTGGGGAACAAAAAAGGCTTGGTAGGTATCGGTCTTGGAAAAGCAAAAGAGGTTCCCGATGCTATAAAAAAGGCCGTTGATGATGCGTTTAAAAATATTATAGAGGTTAGTTCCAAAGGATCTACGATAGCTCATGATATCGAAGTAAAATACAACGCAAGTAGAATTTTACTCAAACCTGCAAGTGAAGGTACGGGAATTATTGCCGGTGGTGCCGCAAGACCTGTTATAGAACTTGCCGGAATCAAAGATATCCTGACAAAATCTTTGGGTTCTAACAATCCTGCTAATGTTGTCCGCGCTACCATAAAAGCGCTTAGCATGATTAAAAAGTAAAGGAAACAAAATGGGATTAGAGAATCTTAAACCAGCTTCAGGTTCCACGCACTCAAGAAAAAGAGTCGGTAGAGGACAGGGAAGCGGAATGGGTAAAACCGCAACAAGAGGTAACAAAGGTCAAAAATCAAGAACCGGCTACAAAATAAAAAGAGGATTTGAAGGCGGTCAGCAACCGATTCAAAGAAGACTTCCAAAAGTCGGATTTACTTCAAGAGTAGAAAAACCTTATGTAATTAATGTAAACAGAGTAACGAAAGTTGCAAATTTGGATGAAATTACGATAGATTCTATAAGAAGTGTACATAAAATTGCAAAAACCGTAACAAAAATTAAATTGATAGGAACCGGCGCTAAAGATTTGGCATCTAAGATAAAAGATGACAATGTAATATATAGCGGACAAAACAAATGAATAAAGATCTAGTCAATAAAATTCTTATTACACTTGGATTTTTATTTGCTTACAGGATATTGGCCTATGTGCCTGTTCCTGGGGTAAATATTGACATTGTAAAAGAATTTTTCGATAGCAATTCAAATAATGCTCTTGGTATGGTAAATATGTTCAGCGGTAATGCCGTACGAAGACTCAGTATCATATCTCTTGGTATTATGCCTTATATCACCGCATCTATCATCATGGAACTTCTTGCAGCAACCTTTCCCAATCTCGGTAAAATGAAAAAAGAGAGAGACGGAATGGTTAAATATATGCAGATCATCCGTTATTCTACCGTTGTTATTACTATTGTTCAGGCTATAGGTGTTTCAATAGGACTTCAGAGTTTAACAGGAAGAGGCGGAGAGAGTGCGATAATGATCGATATGACCACCTTCGTGGCAGTGGCGGCATTTTCCATGCTGACGGGAACGATGCTTTTGATGTGGATAGGAGAGCAGATAACCCAAAGAGGTATAGGAAACGGAATATCTCTTATCATTTTTGCGGGTATTGTGTCGGGAATTCCAAGTGCAATAGGCGGAACTATCAATTTGGTCAATACCGGTGAATTGAACTTTTTGGTTGTTATAGCGATTTTGGTTATCATTTTGGCGACTGTGGGATTTATCATCTATGTAGAGCTTGGAGAGAGAAGGATACCTATCTCCTATTCAAGAAAAGTTATGATGCAAAATCAAAATAAGAGAGTGATGAACTACATACCTATCAAAGTGAATCTAAGTGGGGTTATACCTCCTATTTTTGCCTCTGCTATTTTGATGTTTCCTTCAACCATCTTACAGGCAAGTACAAATCCTATTATTCAAAGTATAAGAGATTTTTTAAGTCCCAACAGTTACTTTTTCAATGTTCTTACCTTTTTGTTTGTAATCTTTTTTGCCTATTTTTATGCTTCGATTGTTTTTAATGCAAAAGATATATCGGAAAATCTGAAAAAACAGGGCGGATTTATTCCAGGAGTCAGACCAGGAGAGAATACGGCAGGTTTTTTAAATGAGGTGGCAAGCAGACTTACTTTTTGGGGTTCGATATATTTGGGACTTATTTCAACACTGCCTTGGGTTTTGGTCAAAGTAATGGGAGTGCCTTTTTATTTTGGAGGAACTGCTGTTTTGATCGTTGTTCAGGTTGCTCTTGATACAATGAGAAAGATTGAAGCACAAATATATATGAGTAAATATGAGACTTTGAGTGCAGTAGGACTTTAATGGCCATTCCGATCAAAAAACCAAAAGATATAGAAAAATTAAGAGAGTCTAACCAGATTGTGGCAAAGACTCTCAATTTTCTAAAAGATAATATAAAAGAGGGAATGAGCCTTATAGAGATAAATCAGATGGGTGAAGAGTTTATAAAAAGTCAAGATGCCAGAGCCTCTTTCAAAGGACTTTACGGTTTTCCTTCAGGTGTATGTACTTCATTAAATCAGGTTATTATTCATGGAATTCCAAATGAGACAAAAATCAAAAAAGGTGATATTTTGGGTTTGGATATCGGAGTGGAAAAGAACGGTTGGTATGGAGATGCTGCTATAACGATACCGATAGGCGAAATTTCCAAAGAAAACGAAAAACTGATAGCCTGTGCAAAAGATGCCCTTTATTATGCTATCGATATAATACATGAAGGTATGCGTTTTAAAGAGCTCAGTTATGAACTTGAGAAGTTTATAAAAAGCAGAGGTTATGTACCTTTGAGAAATTTTTGCGGACACGGTATAGGAAGAAAACCTCATGAAGAACCGGAGATTCCAAATTATCTTGATTCTCCCAAACCAAAGCAGGGTCCCAAGATAAAAAACGGTATGGTATTTTGTATAGAACCTATGATTTGTCAAAAACTCTCTAAACCCAAAATTTTAGAGGATAAATGGTCTGTGATCAGTGAAGACGGTCTTTTTGGAAGTCATTACGAACATACGGTAGCTGTAATAGATAAAAAAGCACAAATATTATCAATTGAAAAGTAGGAGTAAAGATGGCAAAAGATGATGTAATAGAAGTTGACGGAAAAGTAGTTGAAGCTCTGCCCAATGCAACATTTAAGGTGGAACTTCCAAACAAACATGTAGTACTTTGTCATATAGCCGGAAAAATGAGAATGCATTATATAAAAATTATGCCCGGAGACAAGGTAAAAGTAGAACTTACGCCGTATAGTTTGGATAAAGGTAGAATTACTTATAGATATAAGTAAACTTTTACCCCTTTTTTGCTAAAATGCGTGCCTTTGCAAAACTGTGCGAAGAGTAGTTGAAAAAATACCACTGTTTTTTCAATTATTGGTTTAGAAACATCACTAAACCTAATCAGTTTGCTAAAAGTGGAAAAATTTATATTAGGAGCAGTTATGAAAGTGCGCCCAAGCGTTAAGAAAATGTGCGATAAATGCAAAATTATTAAAAGAAAAGGGATTGTCAGAGTAATCTGTGTAAATCCTAAACATAAACAGAGACAAGGATAGTCGATGGCAAGAATTGCAGGTGTTGATTTACCAAAGAAAAAAAGAATTGAGTACGGATTGACTTATATCTATGGAATAGGTTTGGCAACTTCAAGAAAGATACTTGATGCAACAGGTATCTCTTATGACAAAAGAGTTCATGAACTGAATGAAGATGAAGTAGCAGCTATCAGAAAAGAGATCCAGTCCTCTTTTATGGTGGAAGGTGATCTGAGAAAAAAAGTTGCTATGGATATAAAAGCTTTAATGGATCTTGGAAGTTACAGAGGTCTAAGACACAGAGCCGGACTTCCGGCAAGAGGTCAAAAAACCAAAACCAATGCCAGAACAAGAAAAGGCAGAAAGAAAACCGTCGGTGCGGCGGCTAAAAAGTAATGGAGTTATAGATAATGGCTAAACGAAAAGGAACAAGAAAAAAAATCGTTAAAAAGAATATAGCTCGAGGAGTCGTCTATATTTCAGCAACATTTAACAATACCGTTGTTACCGTAACAGATGAGATGGGAAATGTTATCTCATGGAGCAGCGCAGGAAGTTTAGGTTTTAAAGGAAGCAAAAAATCAACTCCTTATGCAGCCCAACAGGCGGTGGAAGACGCCATGAACAAAGCCAAAGAGCATGGTATAAAAGAGGTAGGTATCAAGGTTCAAGGACCTGGATCCGGCAGGGAAACAGCTGTAAAATCGATAGGAGCGACAGAAGGAATAAAAGTTCTTTTCTTCAAAGATATTACACCTCTTCCTCATAACGGATGCAGACCTCCCAAAAGAAGAAGAGTATAATCGAATTAATAACTAATTTATTATTTTATAGAATAGTAAGAACATAAGAATTTATCAGGAGAAGATAGATGGCAAGATATAGAGGGCCTGTAGAAAAAATAGAGAGAAGATTGGGTGTCAGTTTGGGTCTAAAAGGCGAAAGAAGATTGGCAGGTAAAAGTGCAATCGAAAAAAGACCTTATCCACCCGGTCAGCACGGACAAAGAAGAACAAAAGTAAGTGAGTACGGTACGCAGCTTCGCGAAAAACAAAAAGCAAAATTTATGTACGGAATTTCAGAAAAACAGTTCAGAAGACTTTTTAAAGAGGCTAATGCACAAGTCGGAAATACCGGAGAGAATCTTATCAAACTTCTTGAGAGAAGACTTGATAATGTAGTTTACAGAATGGGTTTTGCCACAACCAGAAGATTTGCAAGGCAGCTTGTAACTCACGGTCATGTTTTGGTTGACGGTAAAAAAGTCGATATCCCCTCTTTTAGAGTAAAACAGGGACAAAAGATAGAGATCAGAGAGAAATCAAGAAACAATCCGCAGGTTCAAAGAGCAATAGAACTTACGGCACAAACCGGAATCGTACCGTGGGTAGATGTGGACAAAGATAAGGTGTTTGGTATATTTACCAGAATTCCTGAAAGAGAAGAGGTTAAAATTCCTGTAGAAGAGAGAATGATAGTAGAGTTCTATTCTAAATAATAAGGAGTAAAGATGAAAAAAATTACAACTTCTCCTTATATCCCTACGGAAATAGAAATAGAAGAGATTGATGAAAAAACGGCTAAAATTTCTGCCTATCCTTTTGAAACAGGGTTTGCCATAACTTTAGCCCACCCTTTAAGAAGACTGCTTTTTAGCAGTACGGTAGGATATGCTCCTACTTCTATCTATATAGAGGGTGTAACTCACGAATTTGACAGCGTAAGAGGAATGTTTGAGGATGTTGCACATTTTATTATAAATCTGAAAAATATCAGATTTAAAATAAAAAGCGATGCAAATATGGTTGAGCTTAATTACTCTTTTAAAGGTCCCAAAGAGATAAAAGGGGCTGATTTGGAGAATGATCAGGTAGAAATAATTATGCCGGAGAACTATCTTGCGACTTTGAATGAAGACGGTGAATTGAATTTTTCCATCATTGTTGAAAAGAGTATAGGTTATGTTCCTAGTGAAAATCTAAGAGACGGATTAAAAGAGAATTTTATCGCACTTGATGCATTTTTTACACCGGTCAAAAAGGCCGTTTATGAGATAGAAAATGTTTTGGTGGAAGATAACCCAAATTTTGAAAAGGTTGTTTTTACGATAGAAACAGACGGTCAGGTTTCACCGGTTGAAGCATTTAAAAATTCTCTGGAAGCGATGTATGATCAAATGGCGATATTTAATAAGGTTTTAAATCTTAATATCAGACCTAAAATCGAACATGTTGATAACAAAGAGATTAATAGACTCCTAAAAAAGATTGATGATTTGGAATTGAGTGTCAGAAGCTTTAACTGTCTTGAAAAAGCGGATATTCAATTTCTCGGTGAACTTGCACTGATGAGTGAGCAGGAACTTAAAGGTTTGAAAAATCTTGGAAAAAAATCTCTTGAAGAGATAAAAGATGTCATGGAGGAGCAGGGGTATCCTGTTGATAAAGAGTTAGCTCCTGATATGGTAAAAGTATTGACCGAAAAAATTAACGAATTAAAATCAAAATCAAATGAGGAAAAAGCATGAGACATAAGCACGGATACAGAAAACTTGGAAGAACATCTTCCCACAGAAAAGCTTTACTCAAAAATTTATCTATTGCATTGATTTTAAACGGTAAAATAGAAACGACTCTTCCCAAAGCAAAAGAGCTTAGAAGCTTTTTTGAGAAGCTTTTGACAAAAGCAAGAAGAGGCGATTTCAATGCGCATAGAGCCGTTTTTCAAGTATTGCAGGATAAAGAAGCCACTAAAAAGCTTTTAAATGAGATAGCGCCGCAATATAGAGAAAGAAACGGTGGCTATACAAGAATAATCAAAACAAGACTCAGAAGAGGCGATGCCGCAGAGATGGCATTTATTGAATTAGTTTAACAAAAAGGGTTTTTATCCCCTTTTTGTTAACGACTTTTATATTATACACAACCTACCTAATTTTACCGTTTGCTTTTCATATTTTAAGATTACTTTCAACCGATATATTGTTTAATAGAGAAAAAAAGAAAATAAAGGAAACAGATGATCCCTTTTAGTGATGAAGAATTAAAACCGGTCGTAGAAAAGACGCTTGAGAAGGTAAAACCCTCATTGGCATTGGACGGTGGAGGGCTTAAGCTTTTGGATGTAAGAGGAGGAAAAGTTTTTGTCCAGTTACAGGGTGCCTGTGTAGGCTGCTCGGCAAGTAATCAAACTGTAAAATATCTGATAGAAAAACAGCTGAGAATTGATATTCATCCTGAAATAGAGGTTATAAATATTCCAAGCGGTATGGAAAGTATGATAGAGGAACTTTCATCGTAAAGGATTATATATGAATAAATTTAAAGAGCGTGCAAAAGATAATTTTTTTAAAAGAGAGTATAACAATGCACTTTTAAATTATTCTCTTTCCCTGAAAGAGTTTCCAAATGACGAGGAAGCAAAACTAGGAGCCTTGCTTTGTGATCTTGCTTTTGAGCATGAGGAGGAGGCTGTTGCTCTTTTTGAATATTATGAGATAGCCAAAGAACAGAAAAATGTGGATTCTCAGGAAATTGTAAAAGAGATAATAGAGTCGGTAGATAACAATATAAACAAAATATCCTCTATCTTTATCGATTATATAGATGAACGGTTGATGATGGAAAACGGTATCAGCTACAGTGATTTTATAGAGATTGTAAGAAAAGAGGGAGATTTCAAAGCAGTTTTTGAGAACATTATGTTCAGTACGAAAGTGCTGATATCCAAAAAAGAGGATTTTATCGATTTTCTCACAAAGTTGGTGGAAAACGGTTTTGAAGAGATGGCACTTTCCTATATAGAAGATGCTTTGAAAATATTTCCGAATGAGAAGAAGATAGAAGCCTTGTTAAATAAGATAGGAGATAACAAAAGAGTTTGAAAATAGAAATTTCTTATAAAAACGCCCGTTTTGTTACTGATAATTCAAATGAGTGTGATAGAGAAACAGTTTTTTTAAAAACTGCCCAAAACAAAAAATTTTTGGAAGATGCAAAAAGCAATAATCCGTTGGTAATAGCAAATGTAAAAGAATTTATAAAAGATTTTGAATTGGATAAAGATATCAAAATCATAGGGATTACAGGAACAAACGGCAAAACCACCACCGCAGCTGCTGTTTATTCGATGCTTTTGGATCTGGATTACGGTTGTGCCATGCAGGGAACAAGAGGATTTTTTATCAATGATGAGAGGGTGGAAGAGAAAACTTTAACAACTCCGTCTGTTTTTAAAACACTTTATCATATTCTTTTGGCGAAAAAGAGGGGGTGTAGTTATTTTGTCATGGAAGTCAGCTCTCATGCGATAGAGCAAAACAGGATAGAATCGATTCCTTTTTCTTTGAAAGTTTTTACAAACCTTTCCCAGGATCATCTTGATTATCATAAAACGATGGAAAATTATGCCGCTGTAAAAAGCAGTTTTTTTCAGGATGAATCTTTAAAACTTATCAACAAAGAGGATAAACATATTCGATACAATTTGAAAAACTGTTATACCTATGCAGTTGATGAGGGTGCATCTTTTACCGTAACTGCCTACTCTTTGAGAGATGGTATAAAAGGTGTTGTTAAACATTTTAACGAGAGTGAAGAGTTTTACTCCAAACTCTACGGTCTTTTTAATATCTATAATCTTTTGGGAGCCATTGCTTCGGTCAAGCTTGTAACCGATAAAAGTTTAAAAGAGATATGTCAGAGCGTGGAGGGATTTGGAGGAGTCAGCGGCAGGATGGAAGTTGTCAGTGAAAATCCTCTTGTAATCGTTGATTTTGCCCATACACCCGATGGTATGCAAAAAGTTCTTGAATCTTTGGGTGATAAAGAGACGGTTTTGGTTTTTGGAGCAGGAGGCAACAGAGATAAAACAAAAAGAGCACTTATGGCAAAAGCCGCACAAAGATATGCAAAAAAGATCTATCTTACATCAGATAATCCAAGAGATGAAGATCCCATAGAGATCATCAAAGATATAGCAGAGGGTTTTAGCGAAACGGAAAATGTTTTGGCTGTTCCAAATCGAAAAAAAGCGATAGAAGTGGCTCTAAAAGAGCTGCAAAATGATGAAGTTCTTGTTATTTTGGGTAAAGGGGATGAGGAGTATCAGGAGATAAAAGGCAAAAAATTTCCGTTTGATGACAGAAAAATTGTCAGAGAACTCCTAAATTTGTAAAATAGGTAATTTTATTCTTTTTCCATAAGGCATTATATTTGTAAAAATTAATTTTTTTGATACAATTGCGTAGAAATTTTTTTTAAGGGGAAAATTATGGGGATACCACAACCGGCATTTTATATATTTAAATGTGAGCAGTCATCACCTCCGGGGATGCCAAAACCAAGTTGTGTCAATGAAAACACAAGAGATCTTTTTCAACATTTGGGACAGAGGTTAATGGAAAAGGGTCTGATAGCAACAGTTCAGCCTATCAGAACATCCTGTTTGAACAGATGTCAATTGGGTCCTGTTATGTTGGTTGAGCCGGGACACTATATGTATGTAGGTTTGACAAAAGAGAAAATAAACAGAATTATTGATGAACATATTATAGGTGGAAGAGCAGTTGAGGAGTATTTGATACCTGAAGATTTTTGGGATAAAGCAGTCTCTCCTATCGAAATGATGAAAATGGCTGGAAAGGCATAAGAGATGCAGATTAAGATGCTCTATAGTAAACTCCATAGAGCTACCGTTACGGATGCAAATCTAAACTATGTGGGCTCTATAACTATAGATATAGAACTTATCGAAAAAGCAAAATTGAGAGTGGGTCAAAAGGTTGATATCGTCAATATAAACAACGGTGAGAGATTTTCCACTTATGTCATAAAAGGCGAAAGAGGAAAGAGAGATATCTGCTTAAACGGTGCGGCGGCAAGAAAAGCCGAGATAGGCGACAAGATCATTATTATCGCTTATGCAGTTTGTGATATTGATGAAGCAGAGAGTTTCAAACCGACTGTGGTTTTGCTTGAAGAAAATAATAATATTGAAAAGATTTTAGATTATGTTTGATAAATTAGATATGTCTCAAATGGCAAAAATGTTTGAAAAAGCGCAGCAAGAAGCGCAAAAACTGCAGGATGATTTGGAATCAAAAGAGTATGTTACCAAAAGCGGAGGCGGTCTTGTAAAAGTTACCGTTAACGGCAAGGGTGAAGTGATTGATATAGAGATCGACGATTCTCTTTTGGAGGATAAAGATTCTATGCAGATTTTGCTTATCAGTGCTGTAAATGATGCGTTAAAAATGGCAGAGAGTGACAAAAAAAACATGGCTACTCAAATGTTTTCAAAAATGGGCGGTTTTGGAAGATAGAGTGAAAGAAAAAAATTTTATGGAGGAATTTGAAAGTTATCTGCTTGATAACCTCCCCGAAGTTAAAAGTTTTCATCCCTATTTTCAAAAAGCTCTTGTTGAGATGCTAAAAGCGGGAGGTAAAAGATTTAGACCTTACCTTCTTTTAAGCGTTGTAAACTCTTATGAGCCTTTGCTTGTAAAAAACAGTTTTGGAGTGGCTGCAGCTGTTGAATATATACACACCTACTCTTTGATACATGATGATCTTCCGATATTTGATGATGCGGATTTTAGAAGAGGACATCCGACACTTCATGTAACCTATGAAGAAGTAACGGCTACTTTGGTAGGAGATGCCTTAAATACACATGCCTTTTATCTGATAGCCGATTCTCCTTTAAGCGACAGTGTAAAAACGAAACTGACAAAAGAACTCTCCTTAAACGGCGGTGCTTACGGGATGGTTTTGGGTCAGGCGATTGACTGTTATTTTGAAAATAAAACTCTTGATTTTGAAAAACTGAAATTTTTACATATTCACAAAACCGCAAAACTGATAGCGGCAAGTCTGAAAATGGGAGCTGTTATCGCAAATCTTTCAAAAGAGTGTGCGG
Source organism: uncultured Campylobacterales bacterium (assembly GCA_964450755.1). Classification (GTDB taxonomy): domain Bacteria; phylum Campylobacterota; class Campylobacteria; order Campylobacterales; family JAADDG01; genus JAADDG01. The sequence goes on along the minus strand of CAYVDJ010000030.1, from coordinate 29,280 downwards.
ATACTCTTTATGATATCGGGATCAATCTGGGACTTTTGTTTCAGATAGAAGACGATCTTATAGATGCCACCAAAAGTTCAAAAGAGGCTGGTAAGCCTACAAATAACGATACAGTCAAAAACTCTTTTGTCAATCTCTTTGGAATTGAAGGGACAAAAAAGAAAAAAGAGCAGATGCTTCATCTTTTGGATGAGGAGTTGTCTGTTTTAAATCCTACACTCAAAAGTAAACTGCAAAAAATTATCAATAAATATTTTAAATAAGGAAACATTTTATGGAAGATAAGCAAATGCTTACAAAGATGGCAAATACTATCAGATTTTTGTCTGCGGATATGATCCAAAAAGCAAACAGCGGACACCCCGGCGTCTGTTTCGGACTTGCGGATGTTCTTACCGTTTTGAGTTCTCATCTAAAACACAATCCAAACAACCCAAAATGGCTTAACAGAGACAGATTGATCTTTAGCGGCGGTCATGCTTCTGCTATGATCTATTCATGGCTTCATTTAACAGGATATGATATATCAGCAGATGATCTTAAAAATTTCAGACAGCTTGATTCCAAAACTCCCGGTCATCCGGAATACCCCGAAGTACCCGGAGTCGAGATCACAACAGGACCTTTGGGACAGGGAGTTGCAAACAGTGTAGGTTTTGCGATAGCCCAAAAATATGTTCAAAAGGTTGTGAACAGTGAAACGGCAAAACTAATCGATCATAAAGTTTACTGTTTTTGCGGAGACGGAGATCTTGAAGAGGGCATCAGTTATGAGGCGTGTGCATTGGCAGGGAGGCAAAATCTTGACAATCTTATTTTAATTTATGATTCCAATCACATCACGATAGAGGGTGATACCTCCATAGCATGGAATGAAGATGTAAAAAGTCGTTTTACAGCCCAAGGCTGGGAAGTTTTGGAGTGTAACGGACATGATTACGAAGATATAGACAAAAAGATAACATCTGCCAAAAATGTGCAGGATAAACCGGTTTTGATCATAGCCCATACCGTCATAGCAAAAGGTGCGGCGGGTATGGAGGGAGATCCTCATACCCACGGAGCGCCTTTGGGTGAAAAAGTGATAAAAGCCTCCAAAGAAAAAGCCGGTTTTGATCCGCAAAAAGATTTTTTTGTTCCTGAAGATGTGATGATCAGATTTGGATGTGCAAAAGAGAAGGGTGAACTTTATGAAAGAGAGTGGAAAAAACTGCTTGGCGATGCACCTTTGGCAGAGCAGAATGCCGCTTTGGATGCTCTTTTGAATCCTGATTTTTCAAAGATTCAATGGCCTGTTTTTGAAGCTGACAAAGAGATTGCCACAAGAGAGAGCAATCATAAAATCCTAAATTCCATTGCAAGAGCGATTCCGGGCTTTTTGGGAGGAAGTGCCGATTTGTCTCCTTCCAATAAAACCTATCTTGAAAATATGGGAGATTTTCCAAACGGCAGAAATCTGCATTTTGGCATCAGAGAACACTCCATGGCCGCCATAGGAAATGCAATGGCTCTTTACGGGCTTTTGATACCATATACGGCAACATTTTTTGTATTCAGTGATTATATGAAACCGTCTGTCAGATTGGCGGCTCTTATGAAACTTAAACAGTATTTTATCTGGACTCATGACAGTATTGGGGTTGGAGAAGACGGACCTACCCACCAGCCGATAGAACATTTGAGTCAGTTTAGGGCTTTGCCGAATTTTTATACATTCAGACCGGCGGATGCCAGTGAGAATATAGAGTGCTGGAAAACGGCACTTTCTTTAAATGCTCCTTCGGGATTTGTTCTAAGCAGACAGAAACTGAAAACTCTGAAACCAAAAAGAGATTTCGGAGAGGTGAAAAACGGCGGATATCTGATCAAAAGAAGAGAAAATGCCACAGTTACCATCATAGCAACCGGAAGCGAAGTGATGCCCTCTTTGATGGCGGGATGTCATCTTGAAAATGAGGGAATAAATGCAAATATAGTCAGTGTTCCCTGTTTTGAGCTTTTTAACGAACAAAGCAAAGAGTATAAAGACAGAGTGATTGATCCAAATACCAAAGTTTTGGCGGTAGAGGCATCAAGTGGCATTGAGTGGTACAGATATGCCGATGATGTTTTGTGTATGGAGAGTTTCGGAGCAAGTGCAAAAGACAAAGACCTCTTTAAAAAATTTGGTTTTACGATAGAAAATATCAAAAAAAGAGCGATAAAACTTTTAAAATAAGAGATTTATCGGAATATAACAGTGTAAAAAACAGTATTGTAATACTGTTTTTTACAAAAATCTTAAGAAGCTGATTTTTTTGTGTTTGTGTTTTTCAAAGATGCTTTGATCTTTTCCAGCATTTTTGGACCTATCCCTTTTACTTTTGTAAGTTCATCGATATTTTTAAATTTTCCATGCTCTTTTCTGTATTTGATAATACTTTCGGCTTTTTTTTCTCCTATACCTTTCAGGCTCATCAGTTCACTTTTTGATGCGCTGTTGATATCAAAAGCAAAAACAGCAATAGCGGTTGCTAAAAGCAAGGCAAATATTTTTTTCATTTTTAATTCTCCTTCTGTTTTAATGATGTTTTGTAATATCGTACTTTTTTCAATCAGATTTAACTGTTGATTAAATATTGTTTCGATACTATTTTTAATAAGAATGAATAATTATTATATAAGTTTAATAAAGGATAAAGTTTGAAAACTATTAATTTTTTAACATCCCATTTTATACCGGAAAATACGGCTGCGACAAACAGGGTAACAGCTTATGTAAAAGAGTTGGAAAAATTTTATAAAATCAATGTTTTTGCTCTTTCTGAGAAGGGTGTCAATCAGCCAAAAAGTTTGAAATTCAGTGATAAGACAACAGTTTATTATATCAATCAAAAAGAGTTTAATCAAAAAAATTTTATTAAAAGGGCTATTAATGAAATCAGACATCTTTATAAGCTTATCAGAACAGCTAAGACCAAAAGATGTGATTTAACGATTGCCACTACTCCGTATATGTTTATGATACCACTTTGCGCTTTTTTGATAAAAGGCAAAAAAATTATAGATATAAGAGATCTTGTTTGGGAATATCTTGGGGAAAACAGTTTTTTTACAAAGTCAATAAAATCAATTTTAAGAGATATTATGATTTTAAGTATAAAAAAGTATAATTTTATTGTCGTAACAAATGAAAATGAAAAAAAATGGATAAAATCCCATATCAGGGAAAATAATATTTTAAAAATATCAAACGGTATAGAAAAAAAGAAGTATGAGATTTTATCTTCTTTGAATTTATATCAAAATAAAAAATTCAGTGTTACATACATAGGAAATATAGGAATAGCCCAAAATTTAAAGATTTTGGTAGAGTGTGCAAAAGAACTTTCAGAGATTGATTTTAATATAATAGGCAAAGGTGCGGAATATGATGAGCTAAAAAATTATGCCAAAACAAACGATATTGGCAATATAAACTTTTTGGGGAAAAAGTCGTGGGATGAGATTTTGTATTTTTATGAAAATTCATCTGTTTTATATGCTCAACTAGATGAGAAGTTTAAAACAGCAATGCCTTCTAAGCTGTATGAATATGCTTCAACAGGGCTGCCTGTTATCTATGGAGGAGTTGGAACGGCTGTTGGGTTTGTCAAGAATTTGGAAAATGCCAAAGCGGTTAGACCGAACAATAAAGATGAATTAAAAGAAGCGATATTGTTTTTTAAAGCAAAAGAGAGATTTTGTTCGGATAAAAATCAAGATTTCATCAGGAAAAATTATATAAGAGAAGAAGAAGCTAAAAAAATAATTAAAATAGCCGAATTAATGATAAATGAAGGGAGAAAGATTTGAAAGTATTAGTAACCGGAGGCAGCGGTTTTATAGGTACGAGATTGATCGATGAGCTTTTACAAGACGGGTATGAAGTAACCATTTATGATAAACAGCCGAGTAAAAAGTATCCTGATATTGTTGTTTTGGCAGATGTAAGGGATGAAGAGGCATTGACTAAAGCATCAAAAGGAATGGATGTTATCTATAATCTTGCTGCGGAACATGCGGATAATGTAACTCCCCTCTCTTTATATGAAGAAGTAAATGTGGGAGGAGCCAAAAATGTTGTAAAAGCAGCTGAAGCAAACGGCATCAAAAAGATAATTTTTACAAGTTCTGTTGCCATATACGGTCTTAACAGGGGTGAGCCGGATGAGAGCTTTGAGGCTCAGCCTTTTAATGAATACGGACGGACAAAATATGAGGCGGAAAAAGTTTTTATAAAATGGCAGGAGAGTTCTGATGAAAACTCTTTGGTTATGATTAGACCTTCTGTGATTTTTGGCGAAAACAACAGAGGAAATGTCTATAATCTGATGAGTCAGATAAAATCAGGCAGATTTATAATGGTTGGTGACGGTGAAAACAGAAAATCTATGGGTTATGTGGGAAATATAGCCAAACTTCTCTCTTCTTTGATTGATTCAAAAGAGGGGATAACTATCTATAATTTTGCTGATAAACCCGATCTAAAAAGCATAGAGATTGTAAATATTATAAGAGATGAACTCGGATATGATGAGATAAAAACCAAAATCCCTTACTCTATCGGAATACTTGGGGGATATACTTTTGATCTTTTATCAAAATTGACAGGAAAAAAATTTCCGGTAAGTTCGATTCGTATAAAAAAATTTACGGCAGATACTACAATATCTACAAAAAAACTACAGCAAAGTGGTTTCAAACCTCCCTATACACTTGAAGAGGGGTTGAGAAATATGGTCAAAAGTGAATTTTTGCAAAACAATAAAGTTAATTCAGTTTCATAATATAATTTTTATAATATAATTTTTAATTTTTTATATAACCAATAAAACAGATAAGGGGCTATTAATGAATATACTAATAACGGGCGGTGCAGGATATATAGGTTCTCATGTTTTAAAACAGTTGGCAGAACAGAGTGGACATAGTTTAACGATAATTGACAACCTGGTAACGGGATTTAGGGATTCTGTTCTTTATGGAGATTTTATTGAAGCTGATTTGAGTAATTTTGATGAGATGGAAGGAATCTTTAAAACCAGAAAATTTGATGCAATTATCCATTTTGCCGCCAGTTTGATAGTCCCTGAAAGTGTAACCAATCCTTTGAAGTACTACCTTAACAATACCTCAAATACTGCAAATTTGATCAGATTGTGTGTTAAATACGGCGTGAACAGGTTTGTATTCTCTTCCACGGCAGCAGTTTACGGAGAACCTGATATCTCAAAAATGCCGATAACCGAAAAAGATGAAACACTTCCTATAAATCCTTACGGAAGAAGCAAACTTATGAGTGAAACCATTTTAAAAGATGCTTCTGATGCACATAAAGATTTTAATTATATAGCTTTGAGATATTTCAATGTGGCAGGAGCGAGTATCGACGGCAAAATAGGACAATCAACGCTTAATGCCACCCATCTTATAAAAGTGGCTGCCCAAACGGCTCTTGGAAAAAGAGACAAGATGTATATTTTCGGAGATGACTATGAAACTCCCGATGGTACATGTATCAGAGATTATATTCATATAGAAGATTTGGCAAATGCACATTTAAAGGCTCTTGATTATCTATATAAAGAGAAAAAAAGTAATATATTTAATTGTGGATATGGACACGGTTTCAGTGTCAAAGAGGTTATAGATACGATGAGAAAAGTAAGCGGGGTTGATTTTACGGCTGAAATGTCTCCAAAAAGAGAAGGTGATCCCGCTGTTTTAATAGCCGGAAACAAAAAGATAAAAGAAGAGTTGGGTTGGGAGCCAAAATATGATGATCTCTCCCTGATATGCAAAACTGCATTAGATTGGGAAAAGAAAATATAACTGTATGGTAGATAAAATCCAAAAAATTATAAAACATGAGAGCTTTATATATCTGATATCAAATATACTTTATAGTTTTTCCACCTATCTGGTGGTTCTTGTTATCCCATATACCCTAAATAAAGTTTCAATGGCACATTTTTCCTCTGCGTTAAATGTTGTTATGCTTATGATTTTTATATTTGAGTTTGGATTAACGGTCAGTTTTTTGCGTTACAGACAGCTTTATGCCATGTCCAATGTTATAAACGCTTTTTTTCAGATGATCATATTTTTTCTGATGTTACTGTTTGCCTTTACCTTTTTTGGAGGTTTTATCAATCATCTGCTTCATATAGACGATATAGAACTTGATTCTCGTATTATCTATATTTCCGCTATGGCTTTGCTCTCATGGGTCTTTTTAAAAAACTATTTTTTAGCCCAGTCGAATATCAGAGCTATTTTTATCAATGCCGTTATTGTTCTGTTTTTACGGGCTGTTTTATTGGCTTATCTTTTTTACTATGACAAAGCCTCTTTGGAAACGATATTTGTATATCTGTTTATAGTCCCTTTTTTAATAGTTTTTTTAATCGATATAAAAGAGAATTTAAAAAATCTATATATATTTTTAGATATAATAAGAGGGAAAATAAAACTTTTCTTTTTTTGGTACAGAGTCAAAAAATATGTAACTTACTCTTTTTTAAGTTATATTATAGGGGCTCTTTTTATATATACAAGCAGATATTTGATACTGTATCTAACTGATGAGAAAGCCTACTCTCTTTTGGCGGAATTAGGATATGCTATGAGTTTTTTGGGACTTATTTTGATATTTGTAACATCTATCAGGACATATTTTATCTCTAAATTTAATATATCTGATATTGAAAGTATTAACAGATATGTTCAAAAAGTCAAAAAATACTCTTTTGCTTTTTTCCCTTTTGCTTTGATCTTCTCTTTGGTTGTGGCAGGGGTTGTATATGTGATTAAACCCTCTTATCTGACCTACCAGTCAAGTATTTTTGTATTTATACTCATTTTTGCCAATATGATTATCTCCTATTACAGTCTTTTTACTCTTCTTTCCAAAACTTTTAACTATAATATACTGGAGTTGAAACTGAATATTGCAAGACTTGTTCTGGTTGTTTTGAGTGTAAGACTCTTTTTTGATTATGATCCAATCTTTGGATTTTTTCTTATTAATTTTTGGATAGTTTTTATTGAATTTATTTTTGCTAAAATTGTGCTTGGCAAATTGAAAAGAAAGGAAGCGATATGCAGCCGTTAAGAATAATTAATGATTTTATACTGTTTTTATTTATATTCGGAATGTATAATGATAATTTTTTGGTCGATCTGTTTGGTTTGAATATTTTAAAAGTTATTATGGTGGTTTTCATTGCTGCAAATATAGCTGATATTATCAAGGGTTTTACTGCCAAAGCAACAGCTATAAGCAGAGCTTTTTTACTGCTTTTTTCTCTTCTGGTTATTTCTATGCTTGTTGTTCAGCTTGAAAATCTAAGAACAGATCTTATAGATAATATCTTCTTTGCAACCGCTATTTTTGTTATTTTTTATTATTTTATATATTACAAAGATCTAAATAAAATTTTATATTTTATATGGATTTCCGTCATGGCATCGGTTATTATATGCTTTTTTAACGAACCTATATCCCCGTGGACATTCAGAACAACCGGCGGAACCGGAGATCCAAATGAATTTGGTGCGCAACTTGCCTCTTTTGTGTTTGTTTCCATATATCTGTACACCCAAAATAAAAGTTTGATTTTCTTACTCTCTTCTTTATCATTTGGAGCATACGGACTTTTAAAAGCGGGTTCAAAATCGGCTGTTTTGACTCTCATCGTTTTACTCACATATATCGCAATAGTCCGATACAGAGAAAATATCAAAAATCTTCTTTCTATAAAAGCTATGTTAGGGGCAATTTTACTGGTTGCCTCTTTTATCTACTTTGATGTGGCTGATAATAAACTGATACAGGATTTTATGGGTAGAACTCACTCTGTCGGTACGGCAGAAAGCCGTTATATGTCATGGCAGGCAGGATGGGAAATGATAAAAGATAACTTTTGGTTTGGTGTAGGTATGGGCTCTTTCGCAGAGCATAATGAAAAATATCTGAAAAAAGGATATTTGGAAAAGAGTGCAAGGGCTGCTCACAATATCTATGTAAAGCTTTTTGCGGAATCGGGTGCTTTGACATTTGCGGCCTTTTTGTTTTTTATAGCTATTTTGATAAAAACAAATTATTTTAATATTATTCATTCAGATCTCTTTTGGCTTCAGGCATCTATGATAGCTTATCTGATTATGGGGATGACACTGGGAATCTTTTATGATAAATATTTCTGGTTGGGTATCGCAGTATATGCCAATGTTATAAATTCTATCCGGCAGAGGCAACTGTCGTGAAGATTGTTCATATAATTACCGAATTATATACGGGGGGAGCTGAAAAGTTTTGTATTGATTTGTGCAATGAACTTTCAATGGATTCCAATAATGAGGTTTATCTTTGTGTTTTGGGCAAAGATATAGAAAAATCGATTCTTTACAAAAAACTTTTACCGTCAGTTAAGTGTATCAGTTTAAACAAAGAAAAGGGCTATGATCTAAAACTGATAAAAAAACTTTATAATTTTCTAAAAGAGGTAAGTCCGGATATCACTCATACCCATTTAAGAGCACAGGCATATTCTTTTATTCCGCTTATACTCTTAAATATTCCAAATATTCATACGGTACATAATGTGGCATACAAAGAGATAGGAAAACCGATTCGATTCTTATATAAATTATTATATAATATTTTTAATTTTACTCCTGTTGCGATCAGTCATGAAGTACAAGATACCATTAAAAAAGAGTATGGCAAAAAATTTGACAAGTTGGTTTATAACGGAACAAAAGCGGTTGAGAAAAGTGAAAAATTTGAAGAGGTAAAAAAAGAGATAGAACTTTTGAAAAAACATGAAAATACAAAAGTGTTTCTTCAAATCGGCAGAGTCGGTTTTCAAAAAAATCAAAAAATGCTGATAGAGGCTTTTGAAGAGTTGATATCTGAAAATTTTGATGTTCTTTTGTTGATGATAGGTTTTAAGGGTGAAAAAAATTCTCTTACCGAAAGTTACTACAAAGAGTGTGAACAGATGATAAAATCAAAAGATAAAATACTATTTTTGGGAGAAAAGTCCAATATCGGAGATTATCTGCTTTTATGTGATGCTATGGTTTTATCTTCCAAATACGAGGGTCTTCCGATAGTGATTTTGGAAGCAATGTCTGCCGGTAAAGCTGTTGTATCTACTCCTGCGGGTGGTGTTGTAGATGTTATAGAAGACGGAAAAAACGGTTATCTCTCAGATGGTTTTGATGAAATCTCATTTCTCAAAACGATAAAAAGATATCTGCTTAATCCTCTTAAAGACGACAAGAAAATAAAAGAGATTTTTGAAAAAAATTATTCCATAGAAAAAACGGCATTGGATTATATGGATATATACAAAGAAAAATCCAAAAAGGAATTTTAAAAATGTCTAAAAAACTTTTGCTGATAGGTCCGAGATTTACGATCAAAGATCCGACTATTACAGGCGGAACAATGATACTTTTTGAGCAGCTTTTAAAAGATCTCTCTACTCTTAAAATTCCTGTTGTCATTGTAGATACGAACTCTTACAATTATAAAAATTTTGTTCATGCATGGTTTTCTGTGATGTTTCAATTTTTTAAGAATGTTTTTTCGGTTGATCATGTCTCTATTCACGGAACGATCAATCACTATATTTTGGTGGCTCCTTTTGTTATCTTTTTTTCAAAGATTTTTAAAAAGAGTGTCAGTCTTAGAAAATTTGCCGGTAATTTCGATAAGGTTTATGAAAAAGGAAATTTTATAATTAAAAAGGATATTGAATATATTTTAAAAAATTCCGATATCAATTTTTTTGAAACCAAATATCTGGTTGATTATTTTTCGCAGTTTAATAAAAATACTTTTTGGTTTCCAAATGTAAGAGAGAGGCTGATAGAACCCAAACTTGACAGGGAATTTAAAAAAAGATTTGTTTTTATGGGACAGATCAGAAAAGAAAAAGGGATGGACGAGTTATTGGATGCTTCCAATATGCTTGGTGATGATTATACTTTGGATGTTTACGGCTATTTTTTTGAGAAAGAGTATGATGAGGAGTATTTCAAAAACTATAAAGCAAACTACAAAGGAGCTCTTGCCTCTGAGGATGTTTTGTCCGTTTTGCAAAATTATGATGTTTTGATACTTCCAAGTTACAGAGAAGGGTATCCCGGTATTATTCTGGAGGCATACTCTTTGGGTATTCCCGTTATTGCTACAAATCTTCCTTCACTAAAGGAGATTGTGGAGGATAAAAAAACGGGACTGTTGGTTGATGTTAAAAACAGCAAAGAGTTGTATGAAGCTGTTTTATACTTTAACAAAGATAATTACAGCCGATTTATAGAAGGTGCTTATAAAGCTTTCGAACCTTTTGATTCGATAAGACAGACAAAAAAATTTTTGGAGTTGATAGATGGACATTGACAGTATTTTTCATTTATATAGAAATTTATATTTTAAACTGCCAAGATCGGTAAGAGCTTTTATGGGAGATCTCTATGGGAGTCTTCCTTTAACAGTGAGATTCGGTGATACCTATGAGGTTCACAGAGCTATATTGGAAAAATTTGAGAATGCCGATGATAATTATCGTATGGAATTTATGTTTAATAAAACAGTAGAGACTTTGAAGTTTGCCGAAGAGTATATTCCCTATTATCAAAAAATTTTTAGAGAATATGATTTTTCGGTGGATAATTTTAAAGATTTTGATGATTTGAAAAAGCTTCCCTATCTGAACAAATCTATTATCCAAAAAGAGCTTGATAATCTCTATACCGATAAACTTGACAAACCGGTAGCTTACTATACGGGTGGAAGCAGTTCTACTCCTATGAAAATGTATGCGCCCATCAGCGTTTCAAGAGCCAAGGAAAAGGCATACAGTCTCTATTCGTTTGAACAACTCGGATATAAATACAGAGATAAAATGGTTGCACTAAGAGGAAAAGAGACGGCAGATCCCCAAAAAGATATCTATTGGGATTATGAGATGGTTGATAACTATCTTCAACCTTCGGGAAATTATCTTGAAGCGCCGTATATAGAGAAAATCGTGGCTGAAATAAACAGATTTAAACCCAAATATTTTTACGGTTATCCAAGTGCCGTCTTATCTTTTATAAAAGCCTGTAAAGCCAAAAATGTTTCTCCTGTTGAAAATATTAAAGGCGTATTTTTGATTTCTGAGAGTGTTTTTCCTCAAAATATAGATGAGATGAAGGAGTTTTTTAACTGTCCTGTTCTTTCCCATTACGGTCATACCGAAAGAAATACGATGAGTTACAAGATAGATCACCGCCCCTATGAGTTTTTTGGATCATACGGGCTTACGCAGGTGATAGATGATGAGATAATAACATTTTCTTTCGATAATATTGTGATGCCTTATATAAATTATAAAACCCAAGATTATATTGAGGGAGGGGTGGAATACTACGAGGGTACTTCCATCGTTAAAAAAGTTGATGATATAAGAGGAAGAATTCAGGAGTATCTTGTAACAAAAGAGGGTAATGTCATATCTGTTTTATCCATAGGAGCGGGTCATTATAACTCTTATGACTTTGTTGATCAGGCTCAGTTTTATCAGGACAGACCCGGTGAGGTAACTTTGTTTGTCCAGTCGGCACATCCTGAGAAGGTCAAAGCGGATACGATGAAAAGACAGATGGAAAAGCAGGTAAAAGATGCCATAACATTTACCATAAAATTTAAAGATCATATAGAAAAATCAAAAAGAGGCAAAAGAATACTTGTGGTTCAAAAACTTGATGTAGCAGCTTTTAGAGAGAAGAAGAAAAGAGCGTATGAGCAAGTTTGTTAAATATTACAATACTGTTAAGTATCTGAAAAAAATTCAGATAGGCTACAGGCTTTACTATTTTGGAAGGTCAAAATACAGAAAGCTTACAGGATTTCGTTATCCTCTGTCGGCAGAGGCAAAAAGCGAAGATATAAAACTGCAAGAGAGCATCAAAAGTTTAAAATCATTTTATAAAGAAGGCAAAAGAGAGTGTTTTGATTTTTTGAATTTATCGAAATGTTTTGAATCCAAGATAGATTGGAATTTTTCACAGTATGGAAAATTATGGGCATATAATTTAAATTACTTCAATTATCTGGAACAAACAGATATAAACAGAGATGACGCTTTAAAACTTGTTTATGATTTTATAGAGGATATAGACAACAATAAAGAGGGATTGGAGCCTTATCCTCTTTCGTTAAGAGGGATTAACTGGATTAAATTTATCGTACGAAACGGTATAAAAGATCAAAAGATAGATGACTCTTTGTATGCGGGATATCTTATCTTGATGGACAATCTGGAATTTCATGTGCTTGGCAATCATATTTTGGAAAACGGACTTTCTTTGCTTTTTGCAGCCTACTATTTTAACGATAGAAGTTTTTACGATAGTGCCAAAGAGATCATAGAGAAAGAACTTCAAGAGGAGATACTAAAAGACGGCGCTCATTTTGAACTGAGTCCGATGTATCATCAACTGATACTTTTTAGAGTTTTGGACTCTTTGAATCTGGTAAAAAACAATGATTATTTTAATCACGAACTAGAAGCTCTTTTGGAAAAGAGGGCAAAAGAGATGATTGAGTGGTTAAATGCCATGACTTTTAAAAACGGTGATATTCCCCTTTTTAACGACAGTGCGAAATTTATAGCGCCAACTACAAAAGAGTTAAAAGAGTATGCCAAAAGATTGGGAGTTGAGAGTGATAAAAAGGCTGTTTTGAAACAGAGCGGTTACAGAAGATTTGACGGCAAAAGATATGAGATGATCGTAGATGTGGGAAATATAGGACCAGACTACATACCCGGTCATGCCCACAGTGATACTTTTAATTTTGAACTTTATATAGATAATAAACCTTTTATCGTAGATACCGGTGTTTCAACCTATGAAGACAATGCAAGAAGATTTATTGAACGATCCACATCTTCTCACAATACTGTAAAAATAGGTGATTATGAACAGTCTGAAATATGGTCGAGTTTCAGAGTGGCAAAAAGGGCAAAAATAATCTCTTTAAAAGAGGATAAAAATCGGGTGGAAGCCACTCATGACGGATATAAAAAGATAGGTATCAAACATTTGCGAAAATTTGAAAGTTATGAAGATGAAATTATTATAATTGATTCGATAGAAAAGGAGAATAAAGCTGATGAATTTCCGACAGCAGTTTCACATTTGCATTTTTATCCCGGAATTGAAGTCGGATTGGAAGAGAATAGTATAAAAACAAATTTGGCAAAGATTTTGATTGACGGTGCAGAAAAAATTGAAATTGACGATTATAATTATGCAAAAGGATATAATAATTTGGAGAAATCCAAAGTAGTTAAAATTATATTCCGAAATTATTGTAAAATAAAATTTACATTTGTTACAAATGGTAAATAATATTTTTTATTGGAAGCAGTTATTATTATAGATAACAGTTGAAAATATATAAATCACTAAAAATAGTTAAAAAATATTTTTGGTAATTATAAATGTTAACTTTTGTTTTCATTTTAAATTTTAATAGTACAATAAAGTTTTTTTACCTATAATAATAAATAGGAAATTTATTAATGAATATGGAAAAAGTAAAAAAAATATAAAGGATAGTCAATGAGAGTGATAAAGTATTGTGCAGCTATTGTATTTTCGCTTTTGATTTTATCGGGATGTACGGCTAAAAAAAGAGAGTTTGTACTGTTTCAAGGTGAACCTCTGAAGGTTCAAAAAGGGCAGATAAGCCAGGAAACAAAAAAGGTTTATCAATATAAGATTATTCCCAATGACAGGATCTCCATACTCTTTTACAATCACCCCGAATTAAGTACAAGAGATATAAGATCCGCAATTACAGGGGGAAGGATAGGTATCTTGGTCAATCCTGACGGTACTGTAAGAATGCCTCTTATAGGGACGATAAAAATAGCGGGTTTGACGGTACAGGAAGCTACAAATCTTTTAATAAACGAATATTCCAAATATATTAAAAATGCTCATCTGTTTTTGGAAGTTTTAAACAAAAGGGCTTATGTTTTAGGTGAAGTTAAAAGACCCGGAAAAGTGACTATAACAAATGAAGTGATGAATGTTATAGAGGTGTTGTCAGAAGCAGGAGGGTTTACCGATTTTGCCAAAAGAAATTCTATCAAAATTATCAGAGGAACTCCTTCACAACCCATTGTGGAAAACATAGATTTGACAAGACTTGATAAACTGTCAAGGATAGATTTAACAATTTATCCAAATGATATAATATATGTAACTCCTAACAATATGAGAACAACAAATCTGGCTATTGCCGATATGATGCCTGGAGTTGATTTTGTAACAAGATTGCTGACTGCTCTATATACAGGAAAAGAGTTAACAAATACTTATATGTTCAATGTTAATGATACATTTAAATAAGCGAAGAAGGAAGGATAGACTATCATGATAAATTCTACACGGATAGAAACGATGGATAAAGACAATGTCGATATCCAAAGAGTATTTAAAGTCATAAAAAGGCATAAGCTTTTAATACTTCTTACAACGCTTTTGTTTTTGATAGGAGGAGCGATATATAATTATATATCGACTCCTGTTTATGAATCGGAAGCAACTGTCAAAGTAAGTAAGGAGAGGATGGATTTACAGTTTACTTCCGTTATAAGGGCAATGGGATTAGACACCAAAGCAAGTCTTATAGATACGGAGATAGAGATATTAAAATCAAGAAACCTTATAGACAAAGCTTTGGAATCGGTTCATTACAGTATCAGGTATTTTACAAAGGATGGGTTTAAAAATGTAGAGTTATATAGAAACTCTCCTTTTGAAATAGAAAATCTTGTTATCAAAGATCCTCTTTTTTATGGTCAAAAATTTACAATAAAACAGATAAACAGTGATACATACCTGTTAAAAACAGATGAGTCTCTGATAAGCAGGATAAAAGATACGATTTGGGGATTTATAGGGAGTGTAGAACCCAAATTAAAATATAAAGAGGTTCATAAATTTTCAGAGAAGGTTGATAATGATATATTCTCTTTTGTAGTGAAAAAAAGAAACGATTTTAAAAACGGAAGTTACTATTTTTACAGTGAACCAAAATATAGAATAATCCAGGCTATTGATAATAATCTGGAAGTTTTTTCCGCTACAAAAAACGCTTCTGTAATCAAACTTGTTTATGATGATACAAATGCCCAAAGAGCAAAAGATTTCCTTGACAGTCTGACTCGTATCTATTTGGAACAGAGTGTAAATCAAAAAACCACAGAAGCTTCAAAAGCTTTATCATTTATAGAAGAGCAGTTAAAAAATGTCAGTAAAAAACTTAAAGAGTCTGCAATAAAACTGGAAAATTTCAAAGAAGAAAATAATATCGTTGATGTTGGAATAGAATCTGATGTAACTCTTAGAAAATTGAGTGATTTGGAATCGCAGCTTAATGATATTACTTTGCAAGAAAACAATCTGAAAATTATATATGATGAGTTTCAAAAAGGAAATTATAGTGCCGTCAGCAGTCTGACGGTTGACTTTCCTGTTCTTGAAAAGATGCTGACAGATCTTTTGACAGCTATCAATAAAAAGAATGATCTGTTGGTGGATTATACGGAAAATCATCCAGATGTTATCAAAATATCAGCACAGATAGATGAAACAAAAAGAGCTTTGGAAGATACGATAGAGAGTATGTATGAGAGTGTAAAAGAGAAGAAAAAATCTTTGGAAGATATAATCTATACTCAAGAAACCGGCTTGATGAAACTGCCTGAAAAAGAGAGAGTATTGGCAGATCTTAAAAGAAAATATCTGGTTAATGAGAAAACATACTCTTATCTTTTGGAAAAACAGGCTGAAATGTCCATCAATAAAGCCGCAACTGTTTCAAGCAATAAGATTTTAGATTATGCGATAATGCCGCACCAACCGATAAAACCTATCAAACTTTTTGTTTTATCGGCAAGTGGATTGTTAGGACTCATTTTCGGATTGCTTGGAGCGTTTATGAGAGATTTCTTCGATACGAAAATAAAAACCAAAGAGGATATTGTCCAGTTAACAAAACTTCCGGTATTTGGAGTTGTGCCTTATGTAAAAGAGATTGTTTCTTCAAATAAGCTGTTTGTTTTGGATGATCCTCAGTCTTTGGCAAGTGAAGCTATACGGACTATAAGAACAAATCTTGATTTTATAGCGATGCCTAAAAGTGAAAGAAGTAAAATAATAGTCTTGACTTCCACCGTACCGAGTGAAGGGAAAACAACAATTGCCGCAAATTTGGCTGCTGTGTTGGGAAACAGTGAGAAAAGAACGATAGTCTTGTCTTTGGATCTTAGAAAACCAAAACTCCACTCTCTTTTCAATCTGAATAATAAAGTTGGAATGAGTACGATATTGGCAGGAAAAGATGAACTCAAAGATGCGATATGGGAACATCAGCATATAAAAAATCTTGATATTATAACATCAGGTCCGATACCTCCTAATCCTTCTGATTTGATAGAATCGGAGAAAATGCAGGAGATTTTTGATGAGCTCAGAAAAAGCTATGATTATATTATAATCGATTCTCCTCCGGTAGGTTCGGTAACAGATGCCATATTGTTGATGAAAAATTCTGATATCTCGTTGGCAGTGTTTATGTCAGAATATTCTGAGAAAGAGTATGTTAAAAATCTAAATGAGATGGTGCAAATGTATGGACTTAAACATATAGGTCTTATCTTAAATGGCGTAAAGTTAAAAAATATGCCGGAGAGTTTTTCCAAATATAATTATGTTCCTTATAAATAAAACAGAGTATCGCACTATTGCGATACTCCTTTCTTATATAGAGAAAGAGTGATGAAATCAAAAATTCTTCTTTTGGAAGATGATATAGACCTTAATGATACGATTTGTGAATATCTGGAAGATAACGGTTTTGAGACAGAAAGTATTTACAATGGTGAGGATGCTCTTTCAAAAATTTATGAAAACAGCTATGACCTGCTTTTACTTGATATTAATGTACCCGGTATTAACGGATTTGAACTTTTAAAAGAGGTAAGAAAGCTCAGTAATGAAACTCCTGCTATCTATATAACTTCTTTAAATTCCGTTGAGGATCTCTCAAGAGGTTATGAGAGCGGTTGTGATGATTATATAAGAAAACCGTTTGAATTAAAAGAGCTTCTTATAAGAATAAACTCTGCGATAAAAAGAAATTTTACACCAAAACACAGTTCAAAAATAGAGATAGACAAAAGTAGAGGTATCTATTTTGATCTTGATACCAATATCCTCTATAAAGAGAATAAAGAGTATCTGTTAAATCAAAAAGAGACAAAATTAATCAAATATTTTTTAAAGCATAGAGAGCAAACTATATCGCATGAGAAAATATTTGATGCCATCTGGGATTATGATGAAACTCCAAGCGGATCTTCCCTTAGAACTTATATCAAAAATCTGCGTAAAATTATAGGTAAAGAAAAAATTGTCAGTATTAAGAAAGTGGGATATAAATTTACTACAAAGTGAAAAGAAAACCCTTTTTAGCTTTTTATTTTTATATACTTTTTTATTTTTATTAATATCAATATCTGTGGGGATGTTATATTATAATTTTGAAAAAGATTTAATGTTACAAAAGAAGAGAATAGAACTTCAAGTTTATGCAAATGATTTAATAAAACGATTAAAAGAGCTTCATTTCAATTTTGAAAAAGATAGAACTTATCCAAGAGACAGGAGATATAAGTCTGCAATATTTGACAGTGATGAAGTAGAAATATTTTCTTTGCTTACTGATAGAAAGATTGATCTAAATAAGATAATATATAAGAAAGAGAGTAAAATTATTTATATTAAACTTCCTGAAGCCTACTATCTTGGAGCTATGTATGTAGTCATAGAGGTAAAAGATGATGAAAAATGGCTGAATAAAGTTTATACCAATTTAATAATTTACGGAACACTTTTTTTTGCTATTGCCATTACAATAGGATATTTTTTACTGAATCTATTTTTGAAACCGATGAAGGATACGATATATCTGCTTGACAGATTTATAAAAGATACTACCCATGAATTAAATACACCTATCAGTACCATATTGGCAAATATTGAAACTATTAATAAAGATGATTTGCAAACAAGAATAGCCAACAAAATAAGGCGTATTGATGTTGCTGCCAAAACAATTTCCAATCTTTATCAGGATTTGACATATTTGGTACTTCATAACAAAATAATTTCAGAAGATGAAAAAATAGATGTTTCAAAGGTTTTGGAAGAGAGAATAGAGTATTTTAAAATAATAGCCCAATCAAAAAGGGTTGTTTTTAAAAGTGATTTACAAAAAGAGGTTTATCTTTTGATAGATAAAAAGCGTTTTTCAAGACTCATTGACAATCTTTTATCCAATGCCATAAAATATAATATAATAGGCGGAGAGATAAAAGTGGTACTTACTAAAAAACATATCAGCATAAAAGATACCGGAATAGGTATAGAGAAAACAAAGATAGATGAGATGTTTGAAAGATATAAAAGATTTGATAACAGTGCAGGAGGATTTGGTATAGGTCTTAGTATAGTCTCTATGATAGCAAATGAATATGATCTTCATATAGAGATAAAATCTGAACTTAAAAAGGGAACGGAGGTAATTATATCTTGGTAAAAAAGCTTTTTTTGTTAATAATTTTCATATTATCTTTATCGGCGGAGCAAAACAGTATTTATGAAAAAAATTGTATAGAGTGTCATCAAAATTTCCCCATATCATTGGAAAAGCTTTTTTTCAGATACCTCTTAAAGTACAGCAGTGAAAAGTCGGTAAAACAGGCTCTTATAGATTATTTAAAAGATCCTAACTATTATACGACCGTTATCTTTGAAAATGAACTTATAGATAAGTACGGTATAAAATCAAAAACCAAATTAAATGATAAAGAATTGAAAGAGGCAATAGATACCTATTGGGAAAAATACAAAGTAATAGGTCGTTTAAAATAATCCACAATTTTTTCACAATTATTTTTTATAATACTATTACAACAAATCAGAAAAGGAGAGAAAGAAATGAAGAAACTAATCAGCTCACTTTTGGCAGCAGCAGTATTGGCTGGTGTTATGAGTTCATCAGCAATGGCGGATCCTGCTAAAGGACAAAAGCTTTATCTTAAAAAGTTAAAAAAGGCATGTGGTATTAACGGTGCTAAAATGTCTGCAAAGCATACACAGGATGAATGGGAAGCAATCAAAAATGATGGAAAGTTAGAGGATGAGATCATTAAAATTTGTCCTAAAGTTAAAAAAGGATATTTAAAAGACAAATGGATGAATGATATATATGATTTCTTTTACAACTATGCAAGTGACAGTGGTAATGTACCTTCTTGCTAATAAAAAATAATTTATAAAATAAGGATAAAAAATGAAAAAATTAACGATAGCTCTACTTTTTGCAGGTGCTACGGCACTTATGGCGGCTGACGGTGCAGCTCTATATAAAAAATGTGCGGGATGCCACGGACCAAAAGGTGAAAAAAAGGCTTTGGGAAAATCTGAAGTTATTACAGGCTGGGATGTTGCCAAAACGGTCGAAGCTTTAAAAGGCTATAAAGCCGGAACAAGAAATATTCACGGAATGGGTGGTCTTATGAAAGGTCAAGTTGCGGCATTTGATGATGCAGCTATGAAAGCAGTCGGGGAATATATCCACGGTTTAAAATAAAATTTTATTCCGTGCCTCTTAGCCGTTAATGCCTAAAATATACTCACCGCTCCTTTTGAGAAACATTTTTATATCTACTTGAGGCTAAGGGGCACCCACCATGGAATTTTATCCACACTTCCTTCTTCAATGAATAGCACCGGTTTAAACCGGTGTTTTTGTCTATCTGAATTTTTGACTGTAACTTTTCATGCTTTCAAAATATTTTTCAAATTTCTTTGCTGTTTTATAATCTTTTGTACTGTAAAGCATCTCATAGTTGTTATTGAAAGCGCCGTAAGTCCAGTTGGCAGAACCAAAAATCATCTTTTTGTGATCAGACAGAACGGCTTTTATATGCATAATTCCCTCTCTTTGGGCTTTTTTATATGGTTTTCCTTTTAGAAGATAAATTTCTATATTTTTATATTTTGCAAGATAAAAGAGCATACTTTTATCCTCTCTTGTAAGATTATATCGTTTGTCAAAGATGATCTCTACTTTTACCCCTCTTTTTGCAGCCTTTTTTATCTCTTTTGCTATTTTTTTATGGGTAAAAGTATATATAGCCGCTTTTATGGAAATTTTGGAATTTTGAATTAAAAAAAGAAGTTCGTTTAAAGCTTTGTTTGAGTCTTTTGGCAGGAAATAGATATTTGCAAAAAGAAGCAGAGGGAAGATGAAAAGAAGTATATATCTTTTCACTTTAAATTGCTTCCAGAACCTCTTCTCTTAGTTTGTTTTTATCGATTTTTCCGTACTGAAGAGGGATGTACTCTTTATAGACGATGATAGAGGGAATCATATAATTTGGCATATGCTTTTTCAGCTCAAAAAGAATACTGTTTTTTGCTATCGGTTTTTTGGAACTGTAAACCAAAACTATCTCTTCCTCTATCTTTTCATTTTCTATCGAGAAGACCGCACATTGGGATATTTCGCCTATATTATCATAAATGATACTCTCTATCTCATAGGGGCTTACGCGATAACCTCTTGTTTTTATCATATCATCTTTTCTTGATACAAAATAGATATATCCCTCTTCATCTTTATAGACATAATCTCCGCTTGTAACTACGATCTCATCGTTTAACTCTCCCTCAAGATTGATAACTTTTTTAAGTATTTTTATGCTTTTAAATCTCTTTTGACTCTCTTGTGGCGCATTCCAGTAACCTTTGTAGATACAGGCTCCTCTGTGGATCAGTTCGCCGATCTCTCTTGGTTTGCACTCCTCCCCTTTGTCATTTATGATATAGATATCCACATCCGGTACTGCTTTGCCGATGGAAGTGGGGCGGATTTTTAACTGTTCGGGTTCCAAGTAGGTTGATCTAAACGCTTCGGTGAGACCGTGCATAGAGTAAAATTTTGTATAGGGAAAATGTTTTTCTATATTTTTTAGCATTTTTGAGGTAAGATTTCCGCCAGAAGAGGTCATTGCCCTGACATTTTTTAAAGAATCGGCAGGTGGTATGCGGTGTGGTTCATCGTCAAACATCTGGCTGATGTGTATCGGCATTACCGGTAAGATCGTTACTTTGTCATTTATCAGATGATTGAAAAAATCTCCGGCAAGGATATATTTGTGAATGGCAAGAGTTGATTTGTTATAAAGCGCACAAAATATCTGATTTAATCCGTAATCAAGATTAAAAGACAAAACTCCGGAAATAACATCTTCTTTTTGAAGATTTAGATATTTGGAAACTATTCTTGCTCCGTCTGTCAGGTTTCTGTGGCTGATAACAATCCCTTTTGAGAAACTTTCGGTTGCATAGCTGTAAGTGATAACGGCATTGTCATGACTTTTGATGGCACATTCATAATCATCATCATAACATTTGTATATCTCTTCAAAAGAGACGATCTCTTTGTCTATCGGTTCATAAGAGACTATTTTGCCTTGATAGTTTAATTCTCTGATTGATTTTATCTTTTTGTGATCGGTAATGATACATTTGATATCACAATCATCAATGATATGCTTTAACTGGTCTTGTTTGTAAAACCTTGTGATAGGAACGATTACAAAACGGGTTGAGAGGATACTAAGTATCGCTATAACCTGATCTGTGCATTTGTTGGAATAGATACCTATCCGGCTGCCTTTTGGCAGATCGAGGGTACTGAAATATTTTGCTATCTGGTTTACTTTTTTCAGAAGTTCTTTATAAGATACTCTTTTGTTTTTTTCTATCAAAACCGTTTTGTCAGGGTAAAACTTTGCTGCTCTTTGTAGAAGATTTCTTATTGTATTTACGGTCATTTTTTATCCCTTCATCATTCCAAGCGTCCATATTTCGTAACTCTTATCCATTATGATCGTCGGAATATTGTGATAGTTTAATATCTTTTTATAAAAAAAGTGGATTATCTCCTCCATCTCTTCATAACTTAACACTTTTGTTATACCGCCTGTAAGAACGATACTTTTGAGTCTTTCGAGTTTTAGATCGATATAGAGTTCATGATGTTTTGAAACTTTATACAAAACCAAAAATATGGCAAGTTGCATCAAGATTCTAAGAGAGTGTTCGCTGTTCTCTTCCAAAATATTTTCGGTAACATTCAGATATGAGAGCAGTTCATAAACAAATTCATTGTTTTTGGCACTGAAAACCAGACTCTCTCTTGATTTGTAAACTCCGAGTTTTTTAAAAACAAGCCTGTCATATTCACTCTCCATCACCACATTTTCGGCTACAAGATCCCTGCTGTAATGAATATCGGTGGTAGCCCCTCCGATATCTATTACGATAAAAGGATCTACCGCAGAGAGCCTTTCTCTCACATAAGGAAGCGCTCTGTTTACGATATAGGGAGTTGAAAATATCTGATTTGCCGTCAGTTTGTAAAGATGTTTGATATCTTCTCTTCCTACGATATCGGCCTGATAAAGATTTGTCAGATACTCTTTTAACTCATTTTCATATATCTGAAGTTTGTTTGTGATGATATTGTCAAGCACTTTCAAAGAGGGGATATTGTCTTTTAAAAACTCCTCATTTGCTTTGCTGCCGACATAGACAATATTTCGGTAATTGACTCCCTCAAGATAATCAATCAGCCTTTTGTCAAAAATATTTTTGACACTGTCGATTCCACCCACGATGATAACAACATCGATGATCTCAAAAGGCGGAGTGTATTCTTCGATATTTTGGTATAAAACTGTATCGATGATATTTATTCCCGAATTGTAGGCGATATGTTTGGCATAGTTTAGGCTGAAAGAGTTAGTAAGTCCGATGATAAGCGTACTCAAACCGCCGTTTGCAGAGCTGCATATATAGATATCCTCTTTTTTGTATTTTGATACGACAGATGAACATGTATCCAAAAGATCATCGCTGATATCTTTATCAAAGTTTCTAAAGTATTGATTTATATCTCCATTTGCACTTATTTTAAAATATGTGCTTCCGACATCTATAAGCAGTTTGCTCATTGCATAATTCCTATATCTTTTATTATTTTATCTACAACCTCTTTTTTGTCTTTGCCGACTTTCAGTTTTGATTTCTCATACTCAAAACAGCGATCACTGATAGGAAGATTTCCCCTTTGGATGATTCTTATGGCATTGGAGGGATCTCTTACGGTTATGACCTCGTTATTGTTTATGATATGCGGTGAAAAGGGAACATCTATGATCCCTTTTTTGATGGAGTTTAAAACTTTTCTCCAAAGAGTATCGGCAGGATCGTTAAAGATGGCTTCCATTATGCTCTCAACTTCTTCGGTCAGTATCTCCTCTTCCTCTTCATCTTTTATTTTCGGTAATCCCTGAAGTACTCTTATCATATATTTTGTATTTGCAACGGCGGCGGCATTTGCCTCTTTGGTGGGGATACCAAGAGCCTCCTCTTTTGTTTTTGTGATGATCTTGTCCGCTCCTACAAGCAAAGCTATAAAAGTACTCATATCTATAAGAGTTGCTGAAAACTCTTTGTTATAGGGAAATGCGCCCATCCATTGGTGAAAAACCAGATTTATCATCGTATCTTTATAACCGAATTTATCGGCATATTTTCTTGATAATGCTTTTATGACATTTGAAGTTACGATATCCTGATTGAGCGATCCAGACTGTGCAAAACTGACCGAAAAGGATTTAACCCCTTCTTCCATTGATAAAAGCATCTCCGCCAACTGTATGACGATCGTAATGGCAGGATGTACCATCGTAGCGGTTAATGCTCCAAAAGATTCTCTGTTTATCGGCTCGTTTAGGGTGGAATATTTGGCGCAGATTTTTTCTACATATTTCCAGTACAAAAAGGCTTTGTCCAAAGGAAAGTTTTTTGAATAGGGGAGAAGATAGGTTATAGGACCTCCCTCTATCTCAAATATCCCTGAAGCCAAAGCCATCTCTACCAAAAGTCTTGCATCGGGTGTTCCGTGTCTTAAGCTTATTGGAGTATTGAAATGGGTTATCATCTCTCTTGTGGTTCTGTAACCGTGGTTGATAAGAGGATAGCCGTTTAGCATATCAACTTCGTTTTCTTCTGAGAGCAAAAGCATCTTTTTTGCACTTGCATAGTCGTTAAGCCTTGTATGGCTGTCTATCGTAAGAGGAAAAACATCGGTATCTACTTTTTGAAACTCTCTGTATAGCTCGAACATCTTCTCATAAGTGGGAAAACCGCCTCTTGGCTGTGCCAAAAGGTGGGTTTTGTGTCTGTATTTGTGGGAGATAAAGAGTCTTTTGTCCGCATTTTTGACAAACTCCTCAATCTCGTCAAAATCAAAATCATCCACATATTCGTTTCTTACTATCGCTTCTCGTTCTCGTTGCAGTAAACTCATCTTTTTATCTTTTTTAAATAATTTTCCAAGCTGTCTAGTCCCTCATTGAGATCAACCTGATGAAAGACCAGATCAAAACCGTATGCTTTGTATTTTGGGATTATCTCCTGTGCGTTTGTCTCTCCGACACCAAGATTTCCCCCTATCGCAAAAGTTACCCCTTTTAGATCAAACTTTTGTTTAAAAAAGAGCAGATCCCTGCACCAACCTTCTGCCTCTCCGTTTAGAGAAGATATCAAAAGAACATCTGCATCGGTTTCGATAACCGCATCCACAAATTCTTCAAGGTATGTATTAACTCCGAGATTAAAAACCTCAAATCCTCTCTCTTTCAAAGAGATCTCTATCAATCTGTTTGCCACGACATGAATATCGTTTCCAACAACACCGGTAACAACTTTCATAACTTTTTGCCTAAAAAAATAAATTGTGCTATTTTATCTTAATTAATTTTAAAAAATGTTTTCTTGATGAGAGAAATTTTTATAATCCCCTTCTGTTTTTCTTTCTTCTGTCTTTGAGTTTTCTTCTCTCTTCTTTTCTCCTGTCTTTTTTCTTCCTTTGATTTTCTCTCCATCTTGAAAGAATTTTATATCTTTTTTGTATTTTTGTGGGTTTTAGTTTTGATAAAAAAGAGGAGTTTTTTATGTGGGTGTGTTCTATCTCCTTTCCCATTTCAACATCCAAAAGATCGGATTTTCTAAAAGCCAGTATCTGAGAAGGGAAAACGCTTCTGTGTCCTGTGATCAAAAAAGCTATAACGGCTGAAAGTGCGGCATAGTGGGCAATATCCAAGCCAAAAAGTTCTACGGCCATAATGATGGATGCAATAGGGGCGTTAGTGGCTCCTGCCAGTACGCTTACAAATCCCAAAGCTGCAAAAAGTGTAATATGATCTCCTGCAAATTGACCGAAAAGATGACCGCTGGTAGCTCCTATATAAAAAACAGGTGTTATGATTCCTCCGCTTCCTCCTATTCCTAAAGTTATAGATGTAAAAAGAGTTTTCAGTAAAAAGGCATACCATGGGATTCCATGTGAAAAATAGGGATCGGGATATAAACAGTTTTGAATTGTATCAAAACCAAGTCCCAGATATCTTGTAGAGAAAAGAAAAGTCAATCCCACCAGAATCAAACCTCCCAAAAAAGTAACGATGTAGTGATTTATCTTTTTATTCATTCTTTTTATAAATCTCTCTATTTCCCTGATGGTGGAAATCATCAGGTTTGCTACCAATCCGAAAAAAAGTCCGGCTATTACGACTTTTAAAATAAGAGGAAGATTTAAAGAGACATCATGATAAAAATGAACATCATAATAAGTATAGGTTACTCCCAAAAACCTTGCCGTGGTAAAAGCGGTAAATCCTGCGATAAAAGATGGTAAAAGTACATCATACATAATAACACCGATGATAAGTACTTCCACTCCAAATATTGCTCCTGCGATAGGAGTACCAAATACAGCTGCAAAACCGGCACTGATACCGCATATAACAAATTTTCTTCTATCCTTGTTACTGAATCTGAAAAGGTCGGATAAAAAAGATGCCATACCTGCGCCTATTTGGGCACCGGGTCCCTCTTTTCCCACAGAACCTCCTGCAAAAATTGTCAAAACTGTTGCAGTAAGTTTTACAGGGATAACAGATAATTTTATTTTTCCGCTGTTTTTGTGTATGGCTTCTATGACTTTTTCCGTGCCGTGACCACTTGCGGTGGGAGCAAAAGTTTTTACTATCCAAACGGTAAATACCAATGCAAAAGGAAGCATATAGTAGTAAGGAAAAGATAAAGAAGTTTGATAATGTTCAGCGTATTTTAAAATATTTAAAAATTCCGTAATCAGTCCGCCTATAATCAATCCGACAAAAGCAGAAAGGAAAACCCATTTGAATACACTTGCAAAAATAGCCGTTTGTTCAGTGATATGTTTATACATATTATCTCTTTTTTGCAAGAAATTATAACACTACTAATATTGATAGGTGCTTAAAATGTAAATTTTTAGAAG
This sequence comes from uncultured Campylobacterales bacterium, assembly GCA_964450755.1. GTDB lineage: Bacteria > Campylobacterota > Campylobacteria > Campylobacterales > JAADDG01 > JAADDG01. The sequence continues at coordinate 2,717 of CAYVDJ010000030.1, read as the reverse complement.
ATATGAATTCTTTACTTTTTTAATATTGGTTTTTACCAAAAGTTGAAAGTACTAATGAGATAAATTGATTTCCGAAATCTTTTTAAGGTTTCGGAAATCGTAATATTATATAGGGAGTACTCTTATGTTTTCATCCAGTTTGTCTTTTAAAATTGTCTCTATCGCATAAAGTGTTCCTGTTGCACTACTTGCGCAACCTGAACAGGCTCCGAGATATCTGATATAGATATCGATATGTCCGCCGTTTTCTTTGATATCGAGTATCTCAAGATTTCCGCCGTCCATTACGAGCATGGGTCTTATGTCGGCATCTATCACATCTTCGACGGCTTTTAGTTTTTGAACGATTGTCATATCAGCAAAGGCTTTTTCATCGCCGCTTTTTTCTTCACTTTTTAGTTTTTCAGATTGCATTTCGGCTCTTGTCTGCTCCAAAATATCCACAAGATAATACTCTCTTTGTTCGTGACCTCCGGGTTTTATGCAGGATTTGCAAAATGCTCCCGCTTTTGTATAGTCTGTTATCTCTTCAACCGTTTTTAGATCATTTATCTTTATAACCTCTTTTATCGTTCCAAGAGAGACTCTTGCGCATTCGCAAACGATGATTTCATCTTCAAAACTCTCTTCATCCACCCCTTTATATTGTGCGGCAGCTCTTTTTATAACATCATAAGCCATTACCGAACAGTGCATTTTTTGGGGAGGAACGGCGGGAGTATCGGGATCGTCTCTCATCGCTTTTTCAACATCGATATTTGTTATTTTTACCGCTTCATCAACACTTTTGCCTTTGCAAAGCTCCACCATCGTATCTGAACTTGCTATTGCCGTACCGCATCCGAAACTTTTAAATTTTGCATCAAGTATTTTATCTGTTTTTGGATCCACTACCCAATAAAGTCTGACTGCATCTCCACAGCTTTCGGCTCCGAAATCGGCAACGATAAGCTCACCGCCCATTTTCATCGCCTCTTCTTCCGTTATCTCTCCCATATTTTTAGGATTGTTCATTCTCTCTTGAACTTTGTTTGAGTATTGTTCCCAGATAGAACCTCCCAATAGATCATTTTTAGCCATATTTTTATTCTCCTTATAGTCCGCTTTTATGTTCTTTTGGCGTATAGGCATAAGAACTTGATATCGCTCTTAGTCTTTCCACCGCTTTTTTAAAATGTTTGATTGTATAATCTATCTCCTCTTCGGTTGTAAATCTGCTTAAACTGAGCCTTACGGCGGTATGGGCAAGGTCAGCTTCTGCTCCGATAGCTTCCATAACAGGATTTGACTCAAGGTCTTCACTCGCACAGGCACTTCCGGTACTTGCGGCTATCCCGGCTCTGTTTAGATCCCACAGCATCGCTTCACCCTCTACGCCTTTTATACTGGCAAGGATGGTGTTTGGAGTTCTTCTGTCTCTTGAACCTACTACAAAAGTATCGGGAAGTTCCAAAATGGCATCTTCAAGTTTGTCTCTTAGTTTCCTCACCTGACTTTTTTCGATATCCAGATTTTTAACCGCAAGTTCCATCGCCTCACCCATTGCAACGATTCCCGGTACATTTAAAGTTCCGCTTCTAAGACCGCCCATATGTTCACCTCCGTGAAAAAGAGGAGTCAATTTAAGACCTCTTCTTATAAAAAGTCCTCCTATTCCTTTTGGACCGTGAAATTTATGAGCTGAAAAAGAGACAAAATCAGCCCCGATCTCCTGCACATCAACAGGAATTTTACCGATAGCCTGAACTCCGTCGGTATGAAACAAAACCCCTTTTTGTCTGCAAATCTCAGCCATCTCTTTTACAGGAAATATCATACCGGTTTCATTATTTGCCCACATGATAGAGACCAAAGCTGTCTTATCGGTTATAAAATCTTTTAAAGTATGAGCTTCTACAATGCCCTCACTGTTGATAGGAAGATAGGTAACTTTAACCCCCAGACTCTCCAGATATCTGCATGTGGCGATAATGGAGGGGTGTTCAACTTCGCTTGTTATGATATGGTTTTTTTCACCGTTTAGAATATGATCTTGATAGATACTTTTTAATACCCAGTTATTACTTTCCGTTGCGCAGGATGTAATGACAATATCATCTTCATCATGAGCATTGATTCCGTTATAGATCTGATCCATAGCACATCTGATGGCAGGGTGAGTCTCTGTGCCAAAAGAGTGCAGGGAGTTTGGATTTCCGTAATACTGGCAAAAGAAAGGTTCCATCGCCTCTTTCACTTTTGGATCGACAATCGTCGTTGCGTTATTATCCAAATAAACTCTCATTTCGTTTTTCTCCGTTTTTTTATTAACTGACCTTACGCACTATATCATATTCATAGCGGTTTTAGTGACATTTGAGTACGAGGCACTTTTATGAGTCATAGCCATAGCTATGGCGACTTAAAAGTAACGAAGTAATCGAGTGTCAATAAAACCGTCCTTCGGATAAAGAGATAAAGTACCTACTGCTTCGTTGGTTGTCTTTCACCATAGCTTTGGCTATGCTAAAAAACAACCGCCTTGCATTAGATGCTTTCTCTCTTTACTATGAATACGATATAGTGCGTAAGGTCAGTTTATAATTTCTCTTTTTTACCGATATTCAAAGATAAGGGTAATAAGTTTTATATTGATCTATTATAACTCATAAAGATAAAAATTGTTCACATATAAAAGAATTATTTACTTACTAAAAATATTATTTAAGCAAGTGTGA
>CAYVDJ010000029.1:0-33438 GCA_964450755.1 uncultured Campylobacterales bacterium | reverse complement strand
TATAAAGCTATCCACCCTTTATCCTCCTCTATCATGGAACCGAGTTTTTCCAACTCTCTTTTTAAACTCTTTTTTGAAAGTTTCAGTATATCTTGAAGCAGGATTTTAGGTATCCACTCTCCGTAAGCTGTGATGATCTCCAAAATCGGAGCTATTTTTTCATCGTATCTGTTTATATCCGGCTCTATTCTCTCAAAAAACTCTCTGAATATTCCATTTAGCGTATTAGGAAAGCTATCTGCTTTTTCCATATCCAGTATCCCTCTTTCCATCATATCAAAAAGCTGAGTGAGATAGAGCATATTCGCCTGACTCTTGTCTAAAATAGTATCGATAAACTCTTTATCTTCTATCTTATCCTCTCTTTTTATATCTTTTAGCCTCTTTTTGATAAACTCTTTGCAATCTTCCATATTCTCCTCTTCACCTACCCTAAGCTCCATATAGTTTAGTCCGTCAAAGATGCTCTTTAGCTGTGGTTCCGCTCTGCTTGTAACGACTATCTTTATAAAATCCGGAAGTTTCTCTCTAAAATCTCTGCTTCCGATAAGTTTCAAAAGTCCCTCTTCCTCCCCCAAAACTTCATCAAGTCCGTCGATGATGAAGATATAATCTCTCTTTTTATTTGAGAGTTTTTTCAAAGGGTTTGCTATAAGATCATCAAAAAGCTTTTTGGCACTTTTGTTTTTCACCGATACATCTTTTATCAGGTCGAAATATCCCTCTATCTGAGACTGAAAATGAAAAGCCAAAGTTTTTATAAAATTTATCGGATCGTTTTTATAAGGAGCGTTATACGAGCAAAAATATGCCCCGACAACCTTCTCATACCTTTGAGCCAAAAAAGATGCTATCGCGCTTTTGCCGTATCCCGCCTCGGCGGTTATCCAAAAGAGTCGGGAGGAGGGGTGTTTGTTTATCCACTCATCGATCCTTTTTATAACCCACTCTCTTCCTATAAAATTTTTGTGTCTTGTAAAATCGCTCGTAAAATCAACAGGATCGAGATCTTTTATAACTCTCGCCTGTATCCCTTCAAAATCAAGCTTTTCTATTCCTTTCAAAACTCTAACAACTCTTTTCGTTTTCTCTCTCAAAAGCTCTTCACTTTCCTTTTGACAGACATCCTGCATATCGATAAACTGGAGTCTGTTTATAGAAAGAGGTGGTTTTTCAAACTTGAATATAACGGGGATGATCTCTTTTTTGCACTGCAGGGCGTAAGAGAGTTCGTTTAAACAGTATCCGTCCGGTCTTCTTGCCGAATAGGGAGTTATGAAAAAAACCACCTTATCGCTCTTTTCTATCGCCTTTTCGAGTTTATACTCCCAATCTTCCCCCTCTCTTAGTATCTCTTCGTCCAAAAATACCTCAAATCCCTCTTTTTCAAAAATCTCTTTGATTTTTTTTACATACTCCCTACACTCATCATGCCCGTAGGAGAAAAAAAGATTCCCATCCATTTGTGATCCTTTGTTCAAATGCAGTTTACTTTTAAAATATTATCATTTTTTTGTTGGATTATCTGGATTTTTTACAACTTCATCCAAAATCCGATAAAATTTTGTTGCTAAAGAAGGGGCGGTAAAATCGTAAAGTTTATCTTTTTTAAAGATATTTTTTTGTATTATTGCACACTTTTAAAAAAATTATAAATTTCAAAGGAATCGATCCGTGTTTGAAGCTTTAACCGACTCTTTTCGTTCTACTATAAACAAGATAAGATTTGCCGATGATGAGAAGGCTCTGAAAAAGGCGCTTGACAATCTGAAAAAATCTCTTCTAAAAGCGGATGTTCACCACAAAGTGGTAAGAGAGCTGTTAAAACAGGTGGAGCTTGAAACAAAAAAGAGAGGTATAGGCAAAGAGAGCTTTTTATGGGCTTTAAAAGAGAATCTAACTCAGGTTTTGACCGCTCCTGGTCATTACGGTTTTGTATTTTCTTCCAAACCTCCTACTGTTGTTTTGATGGCGGGTCTTCAAGGAAGCGGTAAAACAACAACGACCGTTAAACTTGCAAATTATTTGAAATTGAGAAAGAAAAAAGTTTTGGTGGCTGCCTGTGATCTGCAAAGAATGGCAGCGATAGAGCAGTTAAAACAGCTTACCGAACAAAATGATATCGATCTTTATTATAATGAAAATGAAAAAGATCCCGTAAAAATAGCAAAAGAGGCGTTAAACAAGGCAAAAGAAGCTCTTTATGATGTTTTGCTGGTTGATACGGCGGGTCGTTTGGCGATAGATGAAGAGCTTATGGAGCAGATTCAGGATATCAAAAAAGCTTTGAATCCTCATGAGATTTTTTATGTGGCTGACTCCATGACCGGACAGGATGCCGTCAGAAGTGCGGCTACTTTTAACGAGAAACTGAAACTAAGCGGAGTTATTTTATCAAAATATGACGGCGACAGCAAAGGCGGTATAGCTCTTGGTATCGCAAAACAGATCGGTATTCCTCTCAGATTTATCGGTATCGGTGAGAAAGTTCCCGATCTTGAGGTTTTTGTTCCCGACAGAATAGTCAGCAGACTGATGGGAGAGGGTGATATCGAAGGTTTGGCGGAAAAAACAAGCGCCATAATCGACGACAAACAGGTCAAAAAGATTACCAAAAAGATTAAAAAAGGCTCTTTCAATTTCAATGACTTTTTGGAACAGCTTGAGAGCATGAAAAAACTCGGAAATCTAAAATCATTGGTCGGTATGATCCCCGGTCTTTCCAAAATGGCGGGAAGTTTGAAAGATATGGATCTGGAAAACTCAAAAGAGATAAAAAGGATAAAGGCGATGATCTCCTCTATGACTCTCAAAGAGAGGGAGAATCCGACTCTTTTAAACAACAGCAGAAAAAGAAGAATAGCCAAAGGTGCGGGACTTTCACAGATAGAAGTAAACAGATTTCTAAAACAGTTTCAAAATGCGGCGAAGATGGCGAAAAAGTTTTCCGGCAAAAAAGGAATGCAGGATCTTCAAAATCTTTTATCCCAACAGCAAAGACCGTTTGGCAGATAGGATATTAAAAAGCAGGTATATGTAAAAAATATGATATACTTGCTTTTTAATATTTAAATTTTATACAGGAGAATTGATGGCAACCGTAGTCAGACTTACAAGAATGGGTAGAAACAAAAGACCTTTTTACAGAATAGTTGTAACAGACAGCAGGAAAAGAAGAGACGGAGGGTGGATAGAGTCGATAGGATACTACAATCCTTTGACAGAGCCTGAAACCGTTAAATTTGACGAAGAGAGACTAAGTTACTGGAAAAGCGTAGGAGCAAAACTAAGCGACAGGGTTCAAAGAATTACCGGTAATAAGTAGTAATGGTAGATAAATTTATAGAAGAATTTGCAAAACTTATAGTTGACAAACCCGATACTGTCAGGGTGGACAGAAAAGATATAGAATCAAACTTCAGTGAAATTATTATATATACCGATAAAAACGATGTGGGAAAGCTGATAGGAAAAGACGGCAAAATGATCAGCTCTCTAAAGACGGTGATAACAGGCTGTAAAGCAAAAGAGAACAGATCTTTTAGGGTTTTGGTAAGAGCCAATGAAATAGAGGGATGAAACTCTCATATTTCAAAAATACAAAGTGAGAGGAATTTTTACCGAAGCTTTGCTTTGGTAAAAAGGAGATTGACAGATGAAACAGAATCTTATAGAAGTGGCTGTTGTAGGAAAATCGGTCGGTTTGAGAGGAGAGCAGAAACTTCATCTGCTGAGTGATTTTCCAAAACAGTTCAAAAAAGGAAGCTTTTTTTATACCTCAGATGGTGAAAAAGTAGAGATAGAGAGTTTCAATCCTAAAAGATCGCTTGTAAAATTTCTCTCTTGCAACAGTGTGGAAGATACGAAAAAGTATATAAATCAAAAACTTTATACAACAGTGGAAGAGACCAGAAAAAACTGCTCTTTGAAAGAGGGGGAGTTTTTTTGGTTTGATATCATCGGTTCCTCTTTGCAAGAAGGCGGTATGGAACTTGGCAGGGTTGAGGAGATAGACAGAATTGCCGCAAATGATTATCTGGTGGTGAAAACCAATCCGAACCTGAATGAAAAATTTTCCAAAAGATTTTATCTTCCATATACCGATCATTTTATCGACAGATTTGATCCTGATACCAAAATAATCTATACAAAACATGCTTACGATATCTTAGAGAATTCTTGATGAGATTTACTTTTGTAACGCTTTTTGAAAATCTCATAAAGCCCTATTTTGAGGATTCGATCCTGAAAAGAGCTTTGGAGAAAAAGCTTTTTGAGATAGATTTTATCAATCCCAGAGATTATACCAAAGACAAACACCACAAAGTTGATGAGTATCAGATAGGCGGAGGAGCGGGACTTTTGCTCAAACCTCAGCCTCTTGATGACGCTTTAAAAAGCGTAAAAGATGCACATATCATCTTTGCGGATCCGGTAGGGAAGCTTTTTAGACAAAATGACGCAAAAAGACTATCCAAAAAAAGTCATATAGTTTTCGTAAGCGGCAGATATGAGGGGATAGACGAGAGGGTAATGGAAAAATATGCCGATGAGGTTTTTTCCATCGGAGATTATATCCTCACAGGCGGTGAACTTGCCTCTTTGGTGATGAGTGATGCTATATGCAGAAATATAGAGGGAGTTTTGGGTAACAGAGACTCTTTGAGTGAAGAGAGTTATGAAAATCTCCTGTTGGAATCCCCCTCATTTACAAAACCGAATATTTTTGAAAAAAATCCCGTTCCCTCAGAGTTTTTAAAGGGAAATCATGGTAAAATCTCCGCCTTAAAGAAAACTATGGCATTGGCAAAAACAAAATTTCATAGAGTTGATTTATATAAAAAAGCAAAATATAACAGAGGATAAAAGAGATGAGAAACAAATATATAGATGCTTTTGAAAAAAAGCAGGTTGAAAGTAAAAATATCCCTTCATTCAGAGCCGGAGATACTGTTAGAGTAGCTGTTTTGATCAAAGAGGGTGATAAAGAGAGAGTTCAAAATTTTGAGGGTGTCTGTATCGCAAGAAGAGGCGAAGGTACAGGCGAGACTTTTATCGTAAGAAAAATGGGTGCCAACAATGTAGGCGTTGAGAGAATTTTCCCTCTATACAGCGACAGTATCCAGGATATAAAAGTTCTAAGAAAAGGACGCGTAAGAAGAGCCAAACTTTTCTATCTTAGAGAGAGAAGAGGAAAAGCCGCAAGAATCAAAGAGCTTAAAAGAAAATAGGCTCTTTCTTCTCTTCCCCCTTTCCTTCTTTTATTATCGTTTAAATCTTTCATAAGCAAATTTATTTTTTTTCTCCATTATTTTTTATTTAGTTAAAAAAAATTTTCTATTTTTCCGATATGTATAAATAACTAGATTTATCATAAGGGATATAGAGTGTTTATGCTAAGACAATTATTTATCTATTTTTTTCTTTTTCTTTCTGTAACTTTTGCAGGAGACAAAATTACCATAGCTTATTATATTTCAGCTATACAGGATACCAGTATCAAAGATAAAAAGATATCTTTGGAATATTGGGTACAGGAGCTTGGAAATTCTATAGATTTAAAAGTCTCTGCAAGATATTACAAAGATATCCATAAATTTAAAAAGGACTTTGAAGAAGGGAAAATTGATATGATAGTTGCAACGGCTGTTACCTTTGCAAAATACTTTGATCCTGAGAAATTTGAAACCGGTTTTATCGCCAAACAAAGCGATAACAATGATGAACTTGTGTTGATTACTTCTAATACTTCAGGAATTAAAACTCTAAAAGATCTAAGAGGTAAAAAACTGTCTATTTTAAAAAGTGATGTATTTGCAAAAATCTATTTTGATATGTTTTTATTAAAAAAATTTCATTTAAACAGCGAAAGATTTTTCAGTCGAATTATAAAAACAAATAAACGATCAGTAAATGTATTAAAAGTTTTTTTTAAAAAAGCAGATGCTGCACTTGTTACAGCAAAAGTATATAAAATAAGTTCCGAATTAAATCCTCAAATTAGACAAAAAACCAAAATTTTAAAAACCTTTTCACTAAATGTTGCATCACCCACCTATTTTCGTAAAGGACTTGACCCAAAAATTATACAAAAGATAAAAAAGGAGGTTTTTAGACTCAGTACCTATCCAAGAGGAAAAGAGATCCTTACTGTTTTTAAGGCAGACCGAATGGTTGAATGTTCTACCGAGTATATTTATATGGCAAAAAATATCTATCAGACTTATAGAAAACTGATAAACAAATATAAAGGAAAATAATGTTAAAGAGAAAAATTATATCCATGGCAATTATGACGATTGCAGGTTTACTTTATGCAAAAGAGCCTCTTTTGGAAGATAAAACTCTTACTTTGCAAGAGGCTATTGATATAGCATTGGCAAATAATCAAAAGCACAATATCGCAAAAACTACCGTAGAGATTGCAAAAGCCCGTCATAAACAGGCTCTTAGCGCAAATTATCCTTCGATGGATTTTACTTTATCGGCGATTAGAAAAGACAAAGATCCCGACTTTATTTTAAAAGGCGATATTGAACTGCCTCAAGAACTTTCTAATGCACTTGCATTGGCAACAGCTGTCTCTGATGAACAAAAAGCGCAGATTTTACAGGCTATTAGATTGGGTGTGTTTCCTAAACAGTCCCTTCCGCTTGATCTGGATATTAAACTTATGCAAAGAGATATAGTAACAGGAACATTAAATATTAATTATCCTCTTTATACGGGAGGAAAAATATCTTCTGTTATCAAACAGGCGGATCTGGCTATCAGGGCATCAAATAATGATTTGAAAAAAAGTGATGATGAGATTAGATTTGATATAAAAAATTATTATCATAGCGCACTTTTAATGCAAAATCTTGACAAGCTTCTTGGTGATATGATTGAAAGAATGGAATTTATACGGGACCTTACCCAAAGGCTTTATACAGGCGGTTCGATGCATGTTAAAAAAACAGATTATTTGCGTACCAAATTAACTCTTTCTATGATTAAGTCAAATTATTCGGTAGTTGTATCCAAAGAGAAAGAGGCAAAAGCTGCTTTAGCCTATGCGATGGGAGTTGATTATCACAGTACTTTTACTCTCCAAGCACCAAAATCAGATCCTGCAATACCGACACACCTAAATTCTCTTATACAAAAAGCGTATATAAATAATCCACTGATGAATAATTTAAAGATTGCAGAAGATATCTATAATGCCAAAATAAAAGAAGCCAAAAGTGCTTATTTGCCTCAAGTTGCTCTTTTTGGAAACACAAAAAGGATTCAATACGGTTTAATCAATGATGAAGATAAAAATTCATGGATGATAGGCATAGGAGCAAAAATATCTCTGTTTGAAGGTTTTAGAACAAAAAATCAGGTTTTAGAGGCAAGATTGAAAAAACAAAAGATTAGTGCTCAAAAATGTCAATACCAAGATGCTCTTGCTTTGCAACTGAAAAGGGTGTTTTTTGAACTTAAAAGGAGCAAAGAACAGATTGATATTCTCAAAAAAAGTTTGAAAACAGCCAAAGAGAACAGAGAACTGAATATCAGAGCATATCAAGAAGATATTGTTGAAACGAAAGATGTTTTAGAAGCTCAGATAATGGAGACTATGACATGGTCTGATTATTACAGGGCAGAGTATGATTATGCTAAAAATCTTGCAAAACTTCAACAGCTTATAAGCCAGAAGTTATAAAAAGAGAGTTATTGATATTATGAATATATCAATTTTTAAAAATAAGATTTTTCGTAATATCTTTACCCTCTTTTCTCTTATAATGCTGATAATTATTTTGTTATACGGCATATTGCTTATGCCTATGCAAAAGAAATTTATTTTAGAGATTATGCATTCGGAAGGAAGTACAGTAGCAAATTCAATATCTCTTGTTTGTGCAGATGCGATGATAAGTGAAGATGACAGTTTTCTTGTAGAACACAATATAGCGGTGATTGAAAATAATTTAAAAATTCTTGATATAATTATTGCAAAAAAGGAGGGAGGATATATCCTCACCAAAAAGGATAAATGGGAGCTGTTGGATTCCATAGACCCTTCAATAAAAAAACTTCAAAAGATAGATGAGAGTTTTGGTATTATACACTCCAAAATTGTAAATAAAAATGTTTTTTACTATATACATCCTGTAAGATTTTCAGGTATCGAATGGGGATGGATTTATCTGGAATTTTCACTCAATGAATATGATGCCAATATTAATGCAATGTATTGGTATCTTTTTTATATGACTTTGGGACTTTTTGGAACTACGCTTATCATATCCTATCTTTTTGCAAAATATATATCAGATCCTATTTTACTTTTTCGTAAAACTGCAAAAATGGTGGCCAGTGGTGATCTTAAAATAAGAATCAATATTCAAAGAGAAGATGAAATAGGAGAATTTGCAAAAGATTTTAATGACATGATCAATAAACTTTTTCTTTCCAACCAGAGACTCAAACATTCACATGAGATACTTGAAGAAAATGTCAGAGAGAGGACAATGGAACTTGAAATTACAAATCATCGTCTTAAACAAAAGTCCAAAGAATTGGAGCTTTTAAATAAAAATCTTGATAAAACAATAAAATATGAAATAGAAAAAAGAAGAGCCCAAGAACAGATTTTGATTCAACAGTCCAGACAGGCAGCTATGGGTGAAATGATAGGCAATATAGCTCACCAATGGCGACAGCCTTTAAATGCTTTGGGACTTGTTTTGCAAAATATCTATTTTTCTTACAAAATGGATGAGTTAGACGAAGAGTTTTTGAAAAGATCGATAGATAAAGGAAACAAACTGACTAAAATGATGTCAAAAACAATTGATGATTTCCGTAATTTCTTTAAGCCGAATAAAGAAAAGGAGAGTTTTAAAGTTTCCAAAGTTATTAATGATACGATAGAGCTTATAGAAGCAAGTTATGCAAATAATAATATCTCTTTGAGCAAAGAGTTGGATGAAGCTGCAGAGATTTATGGGTATCCAAGTGAATTTTCACAGGTAATTTTAAATATCTTAAGCAATGCAAAAGATGCCTTGATAGAAAATAATATACAACACCCTAAAGTTTATATCAAATCCTTTGTAAAATCAGACAAAGTTTTTATAGAGATAGAGGATAATGCGGGAGGAATTAAAGAAAATATTATAAATAAGATTTTTGATCCATATTTTACAACAAAAGATGAGGGCAAAGGAACAGGTATAGGTTTATATATGTCCAAAATGATTGTTGAAACAAATATGAATGGTAAAATAAATATTAAAAATAGTGTCAGAGGTGCAACTTTTATAATTTCCTTCAGTAAAAAGATGACTTCATAAAGAAAAAAAACAGTCGATATTTACCTAAATAAGAAATACAAATCAGAGGTTACTATAATGAGTGGAAATTTATTTAAAGAAACACTACAATATCTTAAAAAATGTAGTATTTTATATGTAGAAGATGATATGTCAGCACAAGAAGAGATTACATTTTTTCTTAAAAAAAAGGTAAAAAAGTTTTTTGTAGCTTCAAACGGGGAGGAAGGACTTAAACTTTTTAACCAATATCAGCCGGATATCGTTATCACTGATATTCAGATGCCTAAAATGAATGGTCTTGAAATGGCTTCTTTGATAAAAGAGAAAGTGCCTGAATGTCCTATTGTTGTAACAACTGCATTTACTGACAGTAACTATCTTTTCAAAGCGATTGAAACGGGGATCAGCGACTATCTTCCAAAACCAGTAGATCTCTTTTTGATGACAGAAAAAATAGCAAAAATAGCAAAAAATATTCATTTAAAAAAAGAGATTGAGACAACAAGAAAATTTCTTGAACAGTATAAAAAAGCAATTGATCAAAGTACTATATTACTTAAAACCGATAAAGAGGGTAGAATAACTTATATCAATAAAATTTTTCAATATATTTTAAATTATGAAGCAGAAGAGCTTTTAGGAAAAAAAGAATCCGTACTTTTAGCCCCAGATACCAGAGAAAAAGAGTATGAACTTATCTATAATCAGTTGAATAATAAAAAAATATTTGAAGGAATTGTACATATTCAGTCAAAAAGAAAAGTTCAATATATTATGGAGATTACCAGTTTTCCTATTTTGGGAGAAGATGATGAAATAATAGAGTTTGTGTCTATCAGACAGGATATTACAGAACTTTATAATTATAGAAAATTTCTTGAAAAACAGGTGGATTATAATCAGCGTAATCTGGAAGAGAAGGTGCATTTTATCAATGAGTACCAAAAAGCGCTTGATCAAGGAACAGCTCTTTGCAGAATAAATTTGGAAGGTAAAATTATCTTTTGTAACCATACTTTTAGCAATTTATTGGGATATTCTGCAGATGAACTTCAGAAAAAGAATTACTTTTCTCTGATAGAAAATTATTTTAAAAATATTCTTAAAGAAAAGTTATCTTTAAATTTCATTTATAAAGAGATTATAAAACATAAAACCTCAAAAGGTAAAACAATCTATCTAAAATCTACATTTGTACCTATTACTGATATTGATAAAAATATTATTGAAATTATCAGTATTCATTTTAATATTACACAAATTGTTAATTTAAATGAAGAAATCAACAATACCCAAAAAGAACTTCTTTTTACATTGGGAGAGGTGGCTGAGAATCGTTCAAAAGAGACGGGTAAACATATTAAACGGGTTTCTGAATATACTAAACTTTTGGCAAAATATGCAGGTTTGGAGAAAGACTCTGAACTTTTGCGTATAGCTTCTCCTATGCATGATATCGGTAAAGTTGCAATATCTGATAAAATTTTGAACAAACCCGGAAAACTAACATTTGAAGAGTTTGAAATTATAAAAACTCATTCCCAGATAGGATATAGGATTTTTAAAAATTCAAAGAGACCTATTATGAAAGCCGCTGCCATAATAGCAAGAGATCATCATGAAAAATATGATGGAAGCGGTTATCCTATGGGGAAACGGGGTGAGGAGATTCATATTTATGGGAGGATAGTTGCTTTGGCAGATGTATTTGATGCATTATCCAGTGATAGAGTTTACAAAAAAGCATGGGATATAGATAAGATTCTCTCTTTTATTAAAAGTCAGAGGGGAAAGCATTTTGATCCCAAACTTGTAGATATATTTTTTGAACATCTTGAGGAATTTTTGCAAATCAAAGAAAAATATAAAGATTAGGTAAAAAAATGGAGAATAATAATGTATAATATAAAAAAAATTTTACTTATAGCTATGGTTTTTATATTTACAGGGTGTGCAAGTGTGATGAATTATACACAGATTAAACATGTTCCAAGAGACGGTTATATAGCTGTTTTGCCTTTGCAAAACAATACCAATACTCCAAGAGCCGGTCAGAGAGCCAAAAATATTATTGTAAATATTTTATTGTCAAGAAATTATCCTGCTACGGGCGTATCGGCAGGTGATGAAGAGTATATGAGCGAAAAAAGGGCAAATGAGATTTCCAAAAATTTAAATTCAAAGTATTATCTTTTTGGAAGTGTAAACGAATGGCGTTACAAGAGCGGTATGGAAGCTGAACCGGCTGTTGCTGTCAGTTTCAGGATCATAGACAAAAAAAGCGGTGCTGTTGTTTACAGTGCGGTAGGTGCAAAAAACGGCTGGGGAGGGGATTCGGTCTCGTCCATCGCCCAAAAGCTTGTTTTAGAGTTGATAAATGAGAGGTAATGAATTTAGTTTTAATCAAATATTTGGAATCCTTCTTAATCTCTTTCGTTTTTATAGGGGCGGGATGGCTGATAGAGTCAGGTGATCCCTGCTTTTTGGAAAGCAAAATAAATCTCTCTTTGTTTGTTATGGCAGTATTGACTCTCTTTTACGGTTGGAGCGGTTTTTTCTCCTTTTTGGTTGTCTATATGATATCCCTTCACCTCTTTTATGATACCTTTTATCTCTATCAACTGCTTCAGCTTACGGCACTTGGGCTTATCTTGTTTGTTTTTCATTTTATATGGGATAAAAAGATAGAGAACTCAAAAGTGAAAGAAGAGTATCTAAACAGAAAGCTGACTGATAATGTAAATGCTTTTTATATGTTGAAAATCTCTTATGACAGACTTGAAAGAGCATATATCACAAAACCTTTCAGTCTGAAAGACTCTTTGGATAAGATAGCAAAACTTTCAAAAAAGGAGAGTTTCAGTGCAAAAAAGGAGTTTTTGAGGTTTTTGTCTCAAGTCTATCAGATAAAAAAGTCGTTGATTGTAGAGTATGGCGAGGATGATTTTAAAAGTGAAGAGGAGTTTGACAAAAATGATCCTCTGATAAAAAAAGCCATAGAAAAGAGAGTTCCCGTTTATACGGATCTTGATCCAAACGGGGATAAAACAGGCTCTTTGGCTGTAATACCCTTTTTTTTGGAGGAGGAGAGAGGCTGTTTGCTTGTTATAAAAGATATGCTTTTTAAGCTTTTTAACAAAGATACTCTTTTACAGGTTGCCGTGATATTTGGTTATTTTATACAGAGTATGGAAAAGGAGAAATTTATAAAACTGCACAATTGTTATCAAAAAAATTATCTTGATGAAAATTTTGCTTTTGAGTTGTGCAGACTCAAAAATATATATAAAGTTTACAATATCAGATCATCTGTTGCTGTTTTGAAATCCAAAAACTATGAATTTATGAAAAAACTGCTTTTTTTGACAAGGGAACAAAAAAGGGCAGTTGATGAGATTCAGACTTTGGTAACAAAAGAGAATTATTATGTGATAATCGTGCTTTTCCCTTTCAGTGATAAAAAAAGTGTCATGGCATTTCTTTTGAGATTAAAAGATGAGGCGTACAAAGATCAAACCTTGTCCCACTGTTTGAGATCTGAGGAGTTTATCTATAAAGTCGGAGATATCAATCAAAATCCTCTTGAAAATCTCTTGTTATACAGGTGAAATAAAATGACAGATATTTTATCTTTGGAAACCGCACTTTTGATGATTTATGTTTTGATAACGGCACTTTTCTCTTTTTTTATAGTTGAGAAAATGGAACTTAAAAAATTCAGAGCTTTTTTGTTTATTTTTGTTTTCAATCTTGTTATGAATATAGCGGGATTTGTTTTCAGCACCTTTTTATATCTCTATTTTAACAGGGAGAAGAGAAAAAAAGAGATGTTGAAAATCAATTATCTTGATATGGAGATCCTCACTCTCTCTTTTCCCAAAATAAAAATAGAATACGGTGAAGGACCTCTTGAAAATCTCCTGAAAAATCAAAGAGTTCCAGAAGACAGGAAAGTGGAGATACTCTCCTATCTTAAAAACGGTTTGGAACCTGATGATATCAGACTTTTTTATGAAACTTTGTCAAGTAAAAGCGATGAAAGCAGACTTTTGAGTTTTGGGAAAATAGGTCGGATGGAAAAAGAGATAAATGACAAAATAGAGCATATTTTAAACAAAATAAAAAAGAACAGAGACAAAAAAATGAATTTTTTATATAAAAAGGAGATTGCAAAACTCTATTTTGAATACTTTTATTATGATCTGGCACAAGGGGATCTAAAAGAGTTTTATTTACAAAAAGCGGTTGATTTTGCCTGTGAATCTCTGGACGAGAAACCAAACCAGAGTGAACTCTATCTGCTTCTTGGCAGAATTTATCTGGAACTAAAAAAATATGACAAAGCTTTGAGTGCTTTTAAAAGGGCTATGGAAGATGAGTTGTTAGAAGAAAATGCTCTTCCCTATATCGCCCAACTCTATTTTGAAACAAGAGATTTCAGATCTTTGAAAAAGACAGTGGATAAGATGAAAAAGCTAAAATACAATCCCAAAGTAGCGATGATGACCTCTTTATGGAGCGGTGATGAATATTGATATACTTCTTGTTGCGGAGGGAACATATCCTTATGTAAGAGGAGGAGTTTCTAGCTGGATACATCAGTTGATAGGAGGACTCAAAGAGTACAGTTTTGCAATCTTGTTTTTGGGAAGCAAAAAGGAGGATTATTCGGAAAAAAAGTATGAGTTTCCCGATAATGTACTCTTTTTTGAAGAGTATTTTCTGTTTGATGCCATCGATGTCAAAGAGCCAAAATCAAGAAAGATAAAAAAGAGAGATATGCAAAAAATCTATGATTTTCATACAAAGATGAAAATGCAAAAAGATTTTGAACTGAAAAATTTTATAGATAAAGATTTTCTCTCAAACAGAGTTACGATCGATGATTTTTTATATTCTCAACAGTCATGGGATTTTATACAGCAAAAATATATGCAAAACTGTTTTGATGTGCCTTTTATAGACTATTTCTGGACAGTCAGAAGTATTCACAGACCTGTTTGGCTTCTGGCAAAAATAGCCTCTAGGATGAATTTTGCAAAAGTCGTTCACTCTCCCTCTACCGGATATGCCGGATTTTTATCCGCACTTATCCACACTTTTTATAACATTCCTTTTATTTTGACAGAACACGGGATCTATATAAGAGAGAGGAAGATAGATATACACTCCTCAAGCAATTTTTCTCTTTATCTCTCATCTTTGCAAAGAAATATAAAAAGCAGTGATTATCTGCAACAGATGTGGATAAACTTTTTTGAGAAGATAGGATTTTTGACATATAAAAACGCTACTGACATTTTGTCTCTGTTTCAGGCTGCAAAAGAACTTCAGATAGGATTTGGTGCGGATAAAAACAGATGTGAGGTTATACCAAACGGCGTTGATATAGAGAGATTGAACAGACTTGTCCAAAAAAGAGAAGAGCCGGTTTCAAGAGTTATAACCCTTCTTGGCAGAGTAGTTCCGATAAAAGATATCAAAACTTTTATCAGAGCCGTCAGAATTGTAAAAGATAGATTTTCTGATGTGGAAGGGTGGATAGTGGGACCTGTGGATGAGGACAGAGTTTATGCAAAAGAGTGTGAAATGATGGTAACATCTATGCATTTGGAGAGTAACATTCGCTTTTTGGGATTTCAAAAGGTTGATGATATTTTTCCAAAAACAAAGATATTGACGCTTACTTCCATCAGTGAAGGGATGCCTCTGGTAATCCTGGAGGGTTTTGCAGCAGGTATCCCCTGTGTGGCAACCGATGTGGGAAGTTGCAAAGAGCTGATTTACGGAGGATTGAACAGTGAAGATGTAAAGACAGGAAAAGCGGGAGAGATTACGGCAGTGGGAGATGCCCAAAAACTTGCCCACTTTTATATAAAGCTTTTGAGTGATGAAACCCTATGGAAAAGATATCAGAAAAATGCGTTAAAAAGAGTGAGTAAATTTTATACTCAGGAGCTTTTTTTTCAAAACTACAAGAGAATTTACCAAAAGGCTCTTTCATGGCAGGGATAGGATTTAAACTGGAAAAATCTCTTAAAAAAGAGAGTCTTTTATCTTATCTGAAAGTCTATTCCTACTCGTCCGTTTTGAGTTCGGGCGCATGGATGGTCTCTATCATCTCCATTATCCTCATAGGATATATCTCTTTGGCATCCTATCAAAACACACAGGAAACGATACAGTTTCAGTTGATTGTTACTTATGCTTTTATGTTCTCTTCGAGTTTTATGCTTTCTGGATTTTTACAGCTTCCGCTTACGAGATTTATAGCTGACAGAGTTTATGAAAAGAGGGAAGAGGAGGTTTTACCGGCATATTTTGCCGTTATATTTGTTATATTGATAGCCGGTATTTTCATCATGACTCCGATAACATTTTATCTGCTTCCAAAACAGTCTCTGTTTTTCAAACTTTTAACGGTTGATGTTTTTATCATTATCAGTTTTGTCTGGATAGCAAATGTTTTGGCTTCAAGTCTCAAAAGGTATAAAACCGTCGTATTTGCCTATTTTTTAACATATCTGTTTATTATCATTTTGGCGTATCTTTTCGGGAAGAATACTCTTTTTTTGCTTCTTGCCTTTTTTATCGGAAACTTTGTACTTTTTACCATTTTAACCCTTCTTATCCTAAAAGAGTTTCCCTCAAAAAAGCTCATCAGTTTTGAGATCTTTAAACCAAACCTTTTCTACTGGAGACTTGCGGCGGCGGGGTTTTTTTATAATCTCGGTGTCTGGATAGACAAGATCGTTTTTTGGTATCATCCTCTGACCGGATATTATGTCATAGGCAATCTAAAAGCCTCTATCGTGTATGATTTGCCGATCTTTTTGGCGTATCTGGCGATAATTCCCGGTATGGCGATTTTCTTTTACAGGCTGGAGGTTGATTTTGCAAAGAGTTTTCAGGGATTTTACAGCTCTATAACCGAAGGAAAACCTCTCTTGGTTATAAAGAGATATAAATATCAGATGAATGAAGATATAAAGATGATCATAAAAGAGATAATTGTAATTCAGATGATAATAAACATTTTTCTCTATTTCTCTTCCCCATATATTTTTGAAAAACTCTATATTCCAAATCTCTATTTGGATCTTTTTTATATTCTTCTTGTGGGTGCGACTTTGCAACTCTGTTTTATGACGATAATGGCTCTTTTGTTCTATATAGACAAAAGGATAGAGACTCTTTTTCTCTCTGTTTTGTTTTTTGTGCTGAATGCTCTTTTTAGTTATCTCTCTATCGATTTGGGACCTTCATATTTTGGATACGGTTATGCTCTTTCTTTGCTGATTGTATTTACAGTTTCCCTTTTTATTGTAAGAAAAAAATTCGGAAGGATCGATTATGAAACATTTATGCTGCAAAAATAGCTTTTTTTTGCTCTTTTTTATTCTTTTTTTCTCAAAGGTACTGACGGCTTCTGTATATTTGCCAAAAAGTGCGGTAGTCTATTATGCAAACAACCATCCTTTCGAGCTTTTGGGCTCTTTTGACATTATTATTCTTGATTCTGCAAATACCGACAGCTCTTCTCACGGTTTTAAAAAGTATAAAGACAAAATTTTTGCCTATGTGAGCATAGGAGAGGTGAATAAAAACCGATCCTACTATAAAATGATCAAAAAAGAGTGGATAAAAAGCGAAAACAGAGTTTGGAAAAGTAAAGTTGTTGATATTTCAAACAAAGACTATCAAAAGTTTTTGATAGATGTTGTTCTCAAAGATCTGATAAAAAGAGGATATAAAAATTTCTTTTTTGATACTGTGGACTCTTTTTATCTTTTTAAAGCAAAAGATGAAAAAACGGATAAGTATGAAGATGCAATCGTAAATTTTCTAAAAGAGCTAAAAAAGAGATACAAAGGTGTCAGGATCATCCTAAACAGAGGTTTTGAGATCATAGAGAAAGGACACTCTTTTATAGACGGAGTTTTGTTTGAGTCTCTCTTTTACGGTCTGGATCCAAAAACTTTAAAATACATAAAAGTACCTCCCAAAGACAGAGAGTGGCTGCTTTTGCAGGTTGAAAAAATCAAAAAATATGATATACCGGTTATCGCTTTGGATTATCTGCCTCCAAATGAGAGGCAAAAGGCAAAAGAGAATGCCAAAAAAATCGCAAAACTGGGGATAATCCCCTATATCGCAGACAGAGATCTGCAAACGGTGGGTGTCTCTGTAAATACTCCTTTAAAAAGAGAAGTGCTTGTTTTGTATGAGTCAGATTTCAAAAAAGTGGAATATTCTCCTGTTTTCAATTTTTGTGTACCTCTTGAATATATGGGATATATTCCCTCTTTTGTCAATCTTGCAAAAGAGGATTTTCCAAAAAGCACGATTGACAGATATGCCGGTGTGATTATTTGGAAGCAGAAAGATTTTAAAAACAAAAAAAAATTTTCAAAATATTTGGAGAAAGTTCTAAAAAGCGGTGTGAAAATTCTCTTTTTGTCGGATATGGAGTTAAAAAGCAGAGAATCCAAGCTTTTGGGGCTTGAAGCAAGAGAAGACGAAGGGGATTTTAAGATCGCCTTTAAAGACAAAATGATCGGTTTTGAGATAGTCCCAAAAATACCCCATAGAGGTAAATTTTTGAGAGCAAAAGATGCAAAGAGTGTTTTGAAAATCAAAAAAATGGGAGTAAATCTCTTTTACGATATGGCAGCCGTTACAAAATGGGGAGGATTTTTTGATATCTCACCTTTTGTCAAAGTAGATAATCTAAGATTATGGAGTGTGGATCCTTTTGAACTGTTCAAAAAAACTCTCCGCCTAAAATCGTTTCCGATTCCCGATACCACTACCCAAAACGGAAAAAGAGTTATGTTTGTATATGTCGGATGCAAAGGATTTGATACCCCTGTGGAGTTTAAACCAAAATATCACTGTAAAGATATGCTTTTAAAAGAGGTGATCAAAAGATACAAAATCCCTCAGACTCTTTGTGTAAAAGATGGAAAATTTAAAAAAAAAGTTTCAAAACTCCCTTATGTCAAAAGTGTTGAAAAGATAGATCTTTTGGAAGGATATACAAAAATCGGCAATAATGCTCCATGGCTTACTCTAATCTCTCCGACAGGGATAAAAAAAGAGGGTCGTTACAAAATATTTTTTCCGATATCGGATGAAAACGCATATACGAATTGGTGGCAAGATACCTTTTGGGGTTTTGAAAATGTTACAGAGACATTCAAATTGACCGATGAACCAAAAAGAGTGAAGCCAATCGCTGTTTGTTATCACTATTACAGCGCTTCAAAAAGGGCATCCCTGAACGCTCTTTTGAAAGTTTACAAATGGGTGCTTTCTAAGGATATAGAACCGATCTTTGCCGATGAATATATAAAAAAAGCGCTTGATTTTTATGATGTGGCGATTGCAGAGACTTCAGACGGTTTTGTGATAGACGGGGCTTTGGATCTTAGGACTTTCAGAGTAGATAAGAGGGTTGGGATAGACATGCAAAAAAGCAGAGGTGTCAAAGGTTACAAAGATTTAAAGCAGGGCAGATATGTTGATGTAAGCGGTGATAAAAGAGTTTTTTTGTCACTTTGCCGATAGGGGTTTGAGTTGATATATCTTTTTTCAAAAAATCAAAAAAATGATGAATATGCGATAACGATAAGAGAGATTTTGTTTCTGTTTTTTATTTTTACCTATATTCTCTTTTTGCTTTTCCCCAAAGAGACACTGGAGCAAAAAGTTTTGAAAGAGGAAAAAAGCAATGATCTTGTTCTTGTCTATATAGAAAATATGATCAAATTTGATCCAGGCAATTACAAACTTTTGCTTCACTTTGCGGATATCAGTTTAAAAGAGGATAATTTCTATGCGGTAAAGGGAGTAGTAGAGATGCTTTTGAGGGTTCCTGATAAAAAGGCAAGAGAGGAGGCGATCATTATCGGAGAAAAACTTTTCAAAAGGCAGTATTTTTTGTTAAAGGAGCAAAAACAAAAAGAGGAACTTTTAAAAGAGTATAAAGATACTCTGTATGAGATGGCGATAATTTCAAAAGATGAAAAACTAAAAGAGGATATCCTAAGCTATATCTGGGCGCAAAAAGACAAAAAGGAGTATTTTAAATTTTTAAAAGGTTTGGCAAAAACAAATCTGAAATGGAAAATAAAACTTGCAGACTATTATGTAGCCCACAGCAAACATAAAACGGCATTTGAACTCTATAAAGAGATGTTTGAAAAAAAAGGACTCTCCTATGCTCAAAAAAAGATAATTTTTTCCAAAATGATCGATGTTTTGATATACGGCTCCCTTTTTGAAGAGGGAACAGAGATAGTAAAAAAGAGTGAAGATCTCTTTTTGAAAGATAGAGAAATTTCCAGGAAAATAATAAAATTCTATCTTTTTGCAGACAGGGCAAAAGATGCCAGAGCTTTTGTTTTAAAAAGATAGTTTTATGCTAAAGTACTTTAAAATCATTCCTGACAACCTCTTTTCCATCCACATATATCACCGCTTCAAATCTGTCGTCTGTTTTATATCCTCCGACTCCACGGGGTGTGCCGCTCATGATGATATCTCCGTCCTCCAGAGTCATAAAGGATGATATCTCTTTTAGTATTTCATCGGGTTTGTAGATCATCAGCTCGTATTTTGCGTTTTGGGTTAGGATGTCATTGATAAAAAGTTTCATTTGAACGGTTTTTATATCTCCTTTTAGTTTGACAAAATCTCCAAAAACAGCTGATTTATCAAAAGCTTTTGCTCTCTCCCACGGCAGAGATTTTGATTTTAGATAGTTTTGGATTTTTGCATTTGTCAGATCCAGACCAAAACCGATTCCTTCTATTTTTTTGTTTTTTATTAAAAAAGAGATCTCACCCTCAAATCTTATATCTTCGCCAAAAGAGTAAAGTTCCCTGCTTACGGCGGAGTTTGGTTTGTTGAAGATGACCATTGATGAGGGGATCTCGTTGCCAAGTTCTTTGATATGTTCTACATAGTTTCTTCCTATGCAGATGATTTTGGAAGGATAAAATTTTTCATTTTCACAATATACAAAATTCATCAGTATGCCTTCAATCCGTTGAGGTGGTTATATAGACCAAACATAGCCTCTTTTGCAAATTTTTCCATAAATTTGTCAAATCTGTCCTCTTTTTTCCAGATGGCTTTTTTTACTTTGCTTATTTTTTCAAGTTCTTTTTTTGCGCTGTATAAAGTTCCCGTCTCATCTATCAAACCGACTTTTTTGGCTCTTTTTGCGCTGAAAATATGTGCATCGGCAAATTGTGAGCTTTTGTTGATATCCAAACCTCTCGCTTTTGCAACATCGCCCACGAACATATCATAGGTATCTTTGATCAGTCTCTCAATCTCCTCTTTCTCATAAGGCTTCCACTCTCTTGTGGGAGTTCCCGCCTGTTTGTATTTTCCTGCCGTTATAGACTGCTCTTTGATCCCTATCTTGTCCATCAGCTCTTTTACATTTGCTCCCTGAAACAAAACACCGATAGAACCGATAGTAGCTCCCGGATTTGCTATGATTTTGTCTGCCCAGATAGAGGCGTAGTAGCTCCCACTTGCCATTGTTCCCGCAGCATAGGCGATAACGGGTTTTTCCTTTTTTAGTCTTTTTATTGCCAGACTCATCTCCACAGACGGAGAAACAGCTCCTCCGGGAGAATTTACCACCAGTAAAACGCCTTTTATACTTTTGTTTTCAGCCTCTTTTATCTTTTCCAAAAATAGACTCTCATCCTCTATAACGCCCTTTATATCTATCTGCATGAGGTTTGGTTCTATCAAAGCTTTGTCGCTTGAGAAAAATATCAAAAATATTATCAGTAAAAACAGAAGAGATTTAAAGTATTTTTGTATGAAGTCTAAAATCGCTCCAAAAGGGGATAAAATCGTTTTTATAAGCTCAGACATTGCTCTTCTCCGTTAATAAATAGTTTTTCAACCTGATTTGTATGCAAAATGATCTGTATCGGCAGTTGATCTTCATCACTGAATTCAGGCAGTCTAAAAGCGATGATATCGGCATCTTTGTCTTTTTCTAAAGTTCCGCTTTCAAGTTTGAGAGCCGATGCTCCGTTGCGTGTGGCGGCTGTTAAAAGCTCTTTTGCGGTTTTTGAAAGATCTCTTTTTGTCTGCATCAAAAGAGCGCATCTTAACTCATTCCAGAGATTTAGTGAGATGTTTGAACTAAGCCCGTCAGTTGCGATATTATAATCACACCCTACCTCTTCGAGCAGATTCAGATCCAAAAGAGAGTTGTTCAAAAGTCTGTTTGAAACAGGGCAATGAGTGATAAAACCTCTCTCTTTTATCATTTCAAGCTCCTCTTTTGTCGCATAGACTCCGTGAGTAAAGAGTGTTTTTACTCCGTCAAAAAGTTTCAGATAAGATATTCCATTGCTCATGGGTTTTGAGTTTGGTATGAAATTTTCAAAAAATTTCAAAAAATCTCCCTCTGCTTTGTCTATCCACTCTCTTTCTGCCAGACTCTCCATAAAGTGGGTGGAGACTCTCATATTCTCCTCTTTTGCGATTCGCAAAACCTTTTTTGCCAAAATCGGATGGGTTGAATAGGGAGAGTGAACGGAAATAGCGGGGTAAAACCTGTCATTTGAATACTTTTTACTCTCGTTTAGACGGTTTAGAAAATCCTGATACAAAGCATCGACTACCGAGGGTTGAGAACCCAGTACTTCGTTGAAAAAAACCACTTTTTGGGGTGTCTTGACACAGATATCAAGATCATCTCCTTTACTGCTTATCTCTCCGAAAGCTCCTGTACCGCTTTTTAGCATCTCATTGACAGCGTTTTTGTAACACTCCTCTTTGCAACCGTTTTGCAAAGTATCCCTGTATCTTATGACGCTTTGAAGCCATGTTATGAAATCTCCGTATTTGAGGGTTGTTTTGTTCGCCGAAAACTCCAGATGAACATGAGTGTTTATCAGTGATGGCATCAGTATAGAATTTTTGCCAAGATACTCTTTTTTACAGTTTTCATATTTTTTGAAAAGCTCTTCTTTTTTGCCTGTTTGTATGATCTTCTCATCAAAACAGACAGCACCGTTTTTTATGATTTTAAACTCTTTATCACAAATAAGCAGATAATCGGCACTTAATACTTGCAAATCAATCCTTTTAATTTAGTGTAAATATACAAATTGTTATAATAATACCTTTAAAAATTTATATAAAGGTTAAATATGAAGATTGCAGTGATTCAAGGCCCCAATATCAATATGTTAGGTGTCAGAGAACAAAACATTTACGGACCTATGAAAATGGATGATATCCATAAACAGATGGAGGATTTTGGCAAACAGCATGGAATGGAAGTAGAGTTTTTTCAATCAAATCTTGAGGGCGAGATAGTAGATAAGATTCAGGAGTGTTTGGGAGATGCAGACGGCATTATCATAAATCCGGCAGCCTATACACATACATCGATAGCTATAAGAGATGCTTTGACAGCAGTTGCTCTTCCTACTATTGAAGTTCATATAAGCAATGTTTACGCAAGAGAGAAGTTTAGACAAAAAAGCTTGATAGCTCCTGTATCCATGGGGCAGATTACGGGATTTGGACCTTATAGTTATCATTTGGCTATGATGGGAATGATTCAGATTTTAAATGAAATCCAAGCTATGAAAGCCCAGCAACAGGCGGCACAGGCAGCCCAACAAGCTCAGCAAAAACAGTAGCAATGAACTATATCCTAAAAGATGAGAACGCCGTATTCTACGAATGCGGTTTCTCATGTGATAATGAGATCTTTTTAAAATTTTCTGATGAAAGTTATTTTATCACCGATGCAAGATATACTCTGGAGGCAAAAGAGAATATAAAAAATGCGCAGGTGATAGAGACTTCAAATCTTGAAAAAAGAGCAGGAGAGATAATCAGAAAAAAAAGAGCAAAGAAGATTGTTTACAATCCAAAAGAGTGGACGGTAGAGAGTTTTGAAAAGATTTCACAAAAAAGCAGTGCCTTTTTTTATAAAAGATATAACTTTTCCCAAAAAAAGAGGATTATAAAAACAAAAGAGGAGATTTTACTGTTAAAAGAGGCTGTAAAAAGAGTAGCAGAGGCATTTGACGAGTTTGCTTTGTATCTTCAAAAAGCCAAAGGCAAAAGCGAAAAGACTCTTCATTTTGAAGCCGTATCTTTTTTGAGTAAAAAAGGTGAATTAGATTTAAGTTTTTCTCCAATCGTTGCAATAGGTGAAAATGCGGCAAAACCTCATGCAATACCTGCTAAAAAAACCCTCAAAAAGGGCGATCTTATATTGGTAGATGCCGGGGTAAAGTACCAAAGATACTGCTCGGATAGAACAAGAACGGCCTTCTTTGACGGTCATATAAATTTTCAAAAGGAGCAGAGATTTAAAGACAGTAAGATCCAAAAAATTTATGATATCGTTTTGAAAGCGCAAGAGGAAGCTATAAAGAGAGTCCGACCGGGCGTAAAAGTGTGCGACATCGACAAAGCTGCAAGAGAAGTGATCACAGATGCCGGATACGGAAAATATTTCGTTCACTCCACAGGTCACGGAGTCGGACTCGATATACATGAGCTTCCTGTCATCTCCTTTAAAGACAAAAAAACGGTACTTGAAGAAAATATGGTATTTACTATAGAACCCGGTATCTACATAGAAAAGGAGTTTGGTATCAGGATAGAGGATATGGTGGTTGTTACCAAGGACGGGTGTGAGGTCTTATGAGAAAAATATTGACGCCTGATTTGAGTTTGTATTTTGTAAAATTTTATCCTTACAAAAGTAAAAGGAGGTCTTTTAAAAGACACAAAGTTACGATAGGTATAGGCGGAAATATCGGAAATGTTATCAGAAGGTTCAAAAAACTTTTTTTATATCTCAAAAGAGACAAAAGAGTGGATATCATAGCAACCTCTCCCGTTTTGAAAAATCCTCCTTTTGGATATCTGAAACAGAGTGATTTTTACAATGCCGTTATAGAGCTTAAAACCAATCTTTCACCTAAAATATTTTTAAAATATGCTCTTCATACGGAAAAATTTTTTCATAGAAAAAGATTTTTTAAAAATTCTCCCAGAACTTTGGATATAGATATCATTTTTTTTGATAAAATAAAGATAAGTGAAAAAAAATTAATCATACCTCATCCAAAATACAAGGAGAGAGATTCTGTTATGATACCTTTAAACTATATAAAAGGATTGAAGTGAAACTTGTATCCTATACCGCTCCCACTCCGGCAGAGGCGCTTAAAAAAGCTCAAATGGAGTGCGGAGAGGATGCTTTGGTAGTCAGCACAAAACAGATCAAGAAAAAAGGATTGACAACGGCGGGTCTTTATGAGGTTGTCATCGTTTTAAATGATGAAGAGGGAAAAACTCCAAGAAAGAGTGATCAAAAAGAGGAGAAAGAGAACCTCTTAAAAGATGATGTCTTTTTGGATATCTCAAAGGCTGCACAGCAGATTTCCAAGATTGCAAAAGTAACCGATTCAAAAATTTCCGTAAACAAAGAGGAAGAGAACAGTTTTAAAAGAAAAAAATCGGATATGGCAGAAAAAGACGAGATTGTCAAAGTAAAAAAAGAGATTTTGAAACTGTCAGATAAAATAAAAATAATCCAAAATATGTTTTGGGAAGAGAAGTCATTTCAAAGAGATGGATTGCCGATCCCTCCTGAGTTTTCAGAGATTTATAAAAAAGCCTATCAAAGCGGAATGAGTAAAGATCATCTTTATACGATTATGGAGCTGACACTTGAAAATATGCCTTATCGTATGAGAAACAGTACCGAGACGATAAAAAGATATTTTCAGGTTCTTTTACAAAAAATCATACCGATTCGGGTAGAACTCAATCTCCCAAAAGGAGCCAAAAAGATAATGATGTTTGTAGGACCCACAGGTGTCGGCAAAACGACCACCATCGCCAAACTTGCGGCTCGTTACTCTTTTGTAAAATACAGACACAAAACAGGTATCATCACTTTGGATACCTACAGGATAGGAGCGGTGGAACAGTTGTACCAATATGCCAAAATGATGCGTCTTCCAATAGAAGATGTAGTGGATATAAACGATTTTGACAAGGCGGTTAATTCTCTTAGCAGATGCGATATCGTTTTGATAGATACAGTGGGAAGTTCCCAGTATGATAAAAACAAGATAGGAAAATTAAAAAGGATTTTGGACAAAACAAATTTTGAGATAGATGTCAATCTGATACTCTCCTCTGCTACGAAATTGGAGGATTTGCAGGATATTTATAACGGTTTTTCTTTTTTGAATATAGATACGATAATTTTTACAAAACTTGATGAAACCAAAAATTTTGGCAATATTTTCTCTTTGGTTTATGATGTGAATAAACCTATCAGTTATTTTTCTACCGGACAGGAAGTTCCTGACGATATCATGGAAGCTCAAGCGGAATTTTTGATAAAGTCCCTTTTTGAAGGCTTCAAAAAGAGTAAAAAATGATAAATCAAGCACAAAAACTTCAAAAAATAGTACAGGAACAGATTCCGACAAAAAATATAAAAACAAAGTTTATTGCTATAACCAGTGGCAAAGGAGGTGTCGGCAAAAGTACTGTCAGTGCTAATCTTGCAAATACTTTATCCTCTTACGGGTATAAAGTTGCACTATTTGATGCCGATATAGGTTTAGCCAATCTTGATATTTTGTTCAATGTCAAAATTAACAAAAATCTTTTACATGTTTTAAAAGGAGAAGCTACACTTGAAGAGATTATTGTCAAGATAAATGAAAATCTTATTTTAATCCCCGGAGAGAACGGAGAGGAGATCTTAAAACACAGTGAAAGCTTTGTTTTTGAGAGGTTTTTGGATGAAGTTTCCATTTTGGATGAGATAGATTATGTTATCATCGATACGGGAGCCGGTATCGGAGAAAATACCCAGCTTTTTTTGAAAGAGGCTGATGAGGTGATAGTGATTGTTGTGCCTGAACCTGCAGCCATTACCGACGCTTATGCAACGGTCAAGGTTACAAGCAAACACAAATCTCAAATAAATCTTTTATTCAATATGGTAAAAGGCAACAGAGAAGCAAATGCGATTTTTAACAAAATCCAAAAAGTCGCAAAAGATAATATAGGAGATTTTTTATCTCTTAATAACTTGGGCTATATTATGCAAGATCAGGTGATCGCAAGAAGCATAAAGCAGAGGATTTTATTTACAAAGGAGTTTCCTCACAGTATAGCAAGTGAAAATATACAGGATATTGTAAGTGCTTTGATCTATAAAATGGAACGAAAAGTGCTTGATAACAAAAGAGGTTTTGGAAGTTTTTTCAAAAGGATAGTGGAACAGTTCTAAAAAGCGGAGATCAAGGTGAAGATAGAGAGGTTTATATATTTTTTTACGGTAAGCGGTTTTTTTATAGGCTTGTCATTTTGCATTGTAAATTTCTCCACACCTGAAGATATAGTGATCTATACACTTGAAATTACTCTGTTTTTTTATCTTTTTATCCATCTTATCCTTGTCTATTTTGTCGATTCTTCAGATGATTTGAAGAAAAAATTTCAAAAAGAGCTGTATGAAAAAGATATAGATTATTATATATATGAGATAGAAGAGAGAGAAAAAAAGATGAATTCTCATATACAAGATATTGAAAAAGAAGATAGTAAATTGAAGTAGGGGGCAGGAAAAAGATGACAAATAAAGATAAAGTAGTTAATGAATATCAAAGAAATGTAAAATTAGACCAGGACAATATGGTACTTCAATTTATGCCGGCTGTAAGAGCCATGGCTTATAGACTAAAAGAGCGTCTGCCCTCATCTGTTGATGTCGGAGATCTCATCTCTATCGGAACCGAAGAGATGATAAAACTTTCAAGAAAATATGACAAAGATATCAACAACTCTTTTTGGGGATACGCAAAAAAGAGAGTTTACGGTTCTATGCTCGATTATTTGAGAAGTCTTGATGTGGTCAGCAGAAGCAGCAGAAGACTGATAAAAGCTATCGAAGTGGAAGTGGCAAAATATCTAAATGAGTATGAGGAAGAACCGACCAATGAGTATCTAGCGGAAAAATTAAATGAGAGTGTGCATAAGATAAGAGATGCAAGGATTGCTTCTGAAATATCTTCAAATATGCCTCTCAATGAGCAGATTGCCGTTTTTGAAGAGTCTTCCACAGAAGAGGTTATAGAAAAAGAGCAGCTTGTGGAGTATATCAAGGATATTTTGAGTACTCTGAGTGAAAGAGAACAGATGATTATCCAGCTTTACTATTTTGAGGAACTGAATCTAAAAGAGATCAGTGCAATTTTGGAAATAAGTGAATCAAGAATCTCACAAATCCATAAAAAACTGATAAGAACGATAAGAGAGAAAGTAGTAGGGGTGGACGATGGCTGATATTTTAAGCCAGGAAGAGATCGATGCTCTACTTGAAGTTATTGATGAGGAAGGGGAGAGTCAAAGCCTTGAACAAAACATAGAGAGTCCTTCCTCAAAACAGATAGTTCTTTATGATTTCAAAAGACCAAACCGTATCAGCAAAGAGCAGATAAGAGCGATACGGGGTATCCACGACAAAATGGCAAGAAATCTTGCCTCTCATATCTCCTCCATTATGCGTTCCATTGTAGAAATCCAGCTTCATTCCGTTGATCAGATGACCTACGGTGAATTTTTGATGAGTCTTCCAAGCCCTACAAGTTTTAATGTCTTTTCGATGAAACCTCTTGAAGGAAGTGCCGTTTTGGAGATAAATCCTTCTATCGCTTTTGTGATGATTGACAGACTTCTTGGCGGAAAAGGTGAAAATTATGAATCTTCAAGGGAACTGACCGATATCGAGATAAATCTTTTGGATACTATTTTAAGAATCATTATCCAAAACCTAAAAGAAGCGTGGTCATCCGTGCTGGATATATATCCTACGATAGAGACAAAAGAGTCAAGTCCGAGTGTCGTTCAGATCGTTTCCCAAAATGAGATCGTCATAATGGTTGTTATGGAGATCATTATAGGAAACAGCAACGGAATGATCAATATCGCCTATCCCGTCATATATCTTGAATCGATCCTTTCAAGACTTGCAAACAGAGATATTGTTATGGGAGAGACCAATTCAAAAAAGAGCAGGAACAAAGAGCTAAAAGAGCTGATAAAAAGAGCTGATATCAAATATGAAGTGATACTCGGAAATGCCAAAATGGGCATTAAAGAACTTCTTGAACTGAAAAAAGGTGATATAATAAGATTGGACAGCAAGGCGGACAATACGGCAACTTTGACGATAGATCAAAAGAGGCTTTTTAAGGGAGAAATAGGGTTGAAAAGATACAGAAAGTCCATCAAAATAACAGAAATCCTAAGAACTGACAAAGATGAGATAAAAGATATATTGGAAAATCTGGAAAAAGAGCGCTTAAGAAAAGTCTCTAGCGACCTAAAAACAGAAACAAGAGAGTATTAATGAGCGAATTTATAAGATTACTGGAAAAAGAGAGTGTATCCATAATAGAGGGTCTGACAGGTCATACTCCTGAAATAATTCTTGAAAAAGAGGAGAAAATATCCGAATCTTCGGGACTGTTAACTCCCCTGTGTGCTGCAAATATCAAAACAAGCGGAGATATCGAATCCAAAATATCTATGATCTTCTCTCCTTTGGCAGCCACCTCTTTGGCTGATTTTATGGTAGGAGGAGAAGGCGAGGCGAAAGAGGAGATGAATGATGATGATTTGGATGCCTTTAAAGAGATTGTCTCCAATATTTTCGGCAGTTTTGCCACCGCTTTGTCAGCACAAAAAGACCTTCCCAAACTCGGTTTTGAAGTTTTGGATGCAAAATATTACTCTGATTTGGATGAAGCCGATTTTTCTGATTTTGAAGAGCTTTATATCTATCGATTCAAGATATCAAAAACAGATACGAAAATATTTCTGGCAATAGATGAAAACCTTTATAGCAAACTAAAACAAAGCGATGTCTCTTCTTCTGATGATGAGCCAAAAGAGGAGGAGGATTTAGATAAAACTTCAAAAAAGCCCCAACAAAAAACCTCTGAAAATGAGGGATGTCTAACCTCTCTTGCTCCTGAAGAGCTAAGAAACATCTCTTTGATTATGGATGTTCAGCTGCCTGTAAGAGTGAGAATAGGCACAAAAAAAATGCTTTTAAAAGATGTGTTAAATATGGATATAGGCTCCGTTATAGAGCTTGATCAACTTGCAAACGAACCTTTGGATATACTAGTGGGAAACAAAGTGATAGGCAAAGGAGAAGTTGTTATAGTAGATGGAAATTTCGGTATTCAGATCGTGAAGATAGGAAGCCAGAAAGAACGGCTTGAGCAGTTGAAATGAAGTTTTGCAATGTCTAAAATTTTGGTAGCAATGAGCGGAGGGGTTGATTCGTCGGTAACGGCATATCTTCTTCAAAAAGAGGGACATGAGATCGAAGGAGTCTATTTCAAGCTGTATGAAAATGAAGAGTATCATCAAAAAAATATAGAAAATGTAAAAAAGGTTGCATCCTATCTTGGGATTGGATATCGGGTACTTGATTTTGGAGAAACTTTTAAAGAGAATGTTTATGACTATTTTGTTCAAACATACAAAGAGGGTTTGACTCCAAATCCCTGTGTGGTCTGCAACAAAACCATAAAACTCGGTCTTCTTGTAGAGTATGCAAAAAAAGAGGGTTTTGACAAGATAGCCACGGGTCATTATGCCATGATAAAAGACGGATTTATATGTGAAGCAAAAGACAAAAGCAAAGATCAAAGTTATTTTTTGGCATTTGTAAAAAGAGAGAATCTTCCTTTTGTCATTTTTCCTCTGAGTAATTTTTTAAAAGAGGAAGTTAGAGCCATAAGCGAAAATATAGAAGTTTTAAAAGAGATAGCAAAACAAAAAGAGAGTACTGAAATATGCTTTGTCGAAAACAGTTATACCGATATCCTAAAAGATCATTTCAATATCGATCTCCCCGGTGATGTAGTTGATACAAACGAAAAAATTATAGGAAAGCATAAAGGATATATGCACTATACGATAGGTAAAAGACGGGGTTTTACGGTATTTGGAGCGCATGAACCGCATTATGTCATCAAGATAGATTCCAAAAACAATCAAATCGTAGTAGGCAGTAAAAAAGAGCTTGAGGTTTCACAATTTAAAATAGACAATATTAATTTTTTTATAGAAGAGAGAGTTTTTGAATCTTTTGTTAAAATAAGATACAGAAGTCCCAAAGTCGGTTGCAAAGTTTTGGTGGAAAAGGATGAAGCCACCGTTGTTTTAAAAGAGAAGATTCAGGGATTGGCACCCGGACAGGCGGCGGTTTTTTATGAAGGTGAAAAAGTGATAGGCGGAGGGTGGATAAAAGAGGAGAAATAGATGGCAAACGAATTAGATTATTATGAGAAACTCGGAATATTTTATCTTGGAGAGAAGGTTGATCCAAAAAGTCTGAAAAAAAACGGTGAGCTGTTTTTATACAAAAGCAAACATTTGACAACCCATGCGGCGATTATCGGAATGACCGGCAGCGGTAAAACCGGTCTTGGTATCGATATCATCGAAGAGGCGGCTATTGACAATATCCCCTCTATCATCATCGATCCAAAAGGAGATATGGGAAATCTTCTTTTGACATTTCCAAAACTTGAAGCGGAAAATTTTGAGGAGTGGATAGACAAGCATGAAGCTTCAAACAGAGGTTTGTCTCCTCTTGATTATGCAAAACAGACGGCAAAAATGTGGGAAGAGGGGATAGAGAGTTGGCATCAGGACAAAAGCAGAATAGAAAAACTAAAAAAGAGTGCTGATTTTACTATCTATACTCCGGGCAGTACAGCCGGTATTCCGCTTTCTGTTTTGAGCAGTTTTGAAGCTCCCTCAGAAGAGATACTTCAGGATCCGGATGCATTCAGTGCTATGTTAAACAGTGTGGTTTCATCCATTCTGACACTGATAGATATAGATGCTGATCCTCTTTTGAGTCCCGAATATATGCTTTTGGCTTCCATATTTTCCTATTTTTGGAAAGAGAAAAAAGATTTGTCTCTTGAAGAGATCATCGGATATATCAGTTCTCCTCCTTTTGACAAGATAGGAGTTTTGCCTCTTAAAAGTTTTTATCCCCAAAACGAAAGACTCAAACTTGCAATGCTTTTAAATAATGTTCTTGCAAGTCCGGGATTTTCGGCGTGGATAGAGGGTGAGAAACTTGATATCCAAAAACTTCTCTATGATGAGGATGCAAAGCCGAGAGTTTCCATCCTCTCTATCGCACATCTAAATGATCAGCAAAGAATGTTCTTTGTAACTCTCTTTTTAAACAAATATATAGACTGGATGAGAAGGCAAAGCGGAACACCGACTTTAAGGACTGTGCTTTATATGGATGAGATTTTCGGGTTTTTCCCCGCTACTTCAAAACCTCCTTCAAAAGAACCTATGCTTTTGCTTTTGAAACAGGCAAGAGCCTATGGAATAGGAGTGGTTTTGGCTACCCAAAATCCGATAGATCTTGACTATAAAGGATTGTCAAATATCGGAAGCTGGTTTCTTGGAAGGCTTCAGACAAAACAGGACAAAGAGAGAGTTATAGACGGTTTGATCTCAAGCAACAGCGCCTCTTTGGATAAAAGAGAGATAGAGGAGCTTTTGTCGAGTATAAAAAGCAGAACATTTCTTTTTAAGAGTGCAAAAGAGGATGATTTGACACTTTTTGAAACAAGATGGGTACTTTCATATCTAAGAGGACCCATAACAAAGCAGGAGATCAAAAAGCTGATGAGTGACAAAAAAAGGAGACTCAAAGAAGAACCCAAACAGGAGCAAAAAAACAACTCCTCTTTGGAAGGTCTCCTAAAAGCGCCTCCGATCTTACATGAAGATATAGAGAGTTATTATCTAAATCTCTCACCACACAATCAAGAGCCTGTTTATGAACCTTTTATGATTTTCAATGCTGTTGTCAGGTTTTACAACAATTCGCGCGGTATCGATATAGAGAGTGAGTATGCTTTTAAAATATATCTTGATGAGAGGATGAATGAGTTTGATTTTTCCGAACTTGAAGAAAAGGAGGGGGAAGACAAAGAGAGATGTGATAAAAAGCCCCTGAAAAATGCCTCATTTTATCCTCTGCCCTCTTTTATCTCATCTTCTACCTTCAAAGAGATGAAAAAGGAATTTAGCGATTTTTTGTATTACAATAAAAAACTCGAACTATACAGAAACAGAAAATTGAAAATAGAATCAAATCCCGATGAAACTTTGGCTGATTTTAAGATAAAAATTCAGGAAATATTGAAAAAGAGATATGAGGATGAGATCGAAAAACTGAAAGAAAAGTATGAAGAAAAAGAGCAAAAACTGGAAAAAAGATTAAGAAGAGCCGAAGATAAGCTGGAAAAAGAACAAGATGATGTAACCGCCAGAACGACCGATACGATTTTGGGTTTTGGAATGACACTTCTTGATGCTTTTTTGGGAAGAAAAACGATCAAAAGATCAACCGCCACAAGAGCAGCGGGGAGTTTGAGAAGTGCAGGAAGAGTTTTCAAAGAGAAAGAGGATGTAAAAAGAGCCGAAGAAGAGGTTAAATCGATAGAAGAGGAGATCAGAAAACTTGACGATGAGTTAAAAGAGGAGATAGATTCTTTGGAGGGCAAATACAATATAGAAAATTATGAGATAGAGACTTTTTATATAAAACCAAGAAGAAGTGATATTTACAATATTGACCTCTTCTTGTGCTGGGAGAGCAGATAAAAGTATTTGATTTGATGGTATAATAACCTAAAGGTGATTCTAAAAAGCTATGGACTATATAAGTTTTTGGAGGTGTCCATATGATAAAAAAGTTCAATAGGCTTTATAAATATTTGAAAAATTTATAATATGTATAAGCTCATTTTTATGACACAAGCTCAGTCAATGCCAATAAAACCTAACAGTGAACAAGTAACCTGTCTCTAAAATCCAGCGTTGCTTCCATCAGAAAAAATATATTACAATTAAGGGCAACTCTAAAAACCTGTATAGTCCATATTTCCATGAAGAGTTTAGAGAGTTAAAAATGTTTAAATATTTCTATTTAAGTAATATTTCTATACAATTTCGCAATTTAATA
>CAYVDJ010000028.1:0-5174 GCA_964450755.1 uncultured Campylobacterales bacterium | reverse complement strand
CAAAAGCGGTCTTGGTCCTATGAAACTCATATCTCCTTTCAAAACATTAAAAAGCTGGGGAAGTTCATCCAGACTCAAACTTCTTATGATTTTTCCGATTCCTTTTAATCTCTCATGATCGGGAAGAAGATCGCCGTTTTTGTCTTTGTCGTTTGTCATGGTTCTGAATTTATAAATAGTAAATATTTTTCCGTCTTTACCCGGTCTTTTTTGTTTAAAAAATATCGGTTTTCCCATCTTGAGATAGATAAGCAGTGCAACTATCATAATAAACGGTGAAAATATTATCAATAAAATCAAAGAGAGAATTTTATCAAAAAGAGGTTTTATGATGTTTTTGTACATGAGAACTCCATATCCTGGTTTTATCGGTGCAACTCGTTGCACCCTACGGATTGGGGATAAATGACTTTACCTACTCTTTGAATATGCTCTTTTAAATTTTCATTTTTAATCTCTTGCAAATTTATGACATCAAAAAAATATGGCAATGTTGTCTCTTCATTTAGAAAATAATTCAAATATTTATGATCCCCTATCACCGCCAAATCAATATCACTCCCTTTTTTATAATTGCCTTTGGCTCTTGAACCAAAAATCACAGCTTTTTTTATATCCAAATTTTTTAAATAATTTTGAAGTAAAGTAAAGTCTTTTTTGCTTAATCCGTACAAATTTTTTCCTTGAAAGTATTATACAAAGATTCCAGCAACCGAAAATATTCATTTTTGATTTTTTTCTCTATCTCCAAAGCCACATCTTCTTCATAAGTATGAGTCGTTAGGTTTCTATCTTTTAAAGCCTCAAGCCACAACCCGCCCTCATCAATAAGTTCTACACTAAAAGCCGTTTTAATGGCATCTCTTGGAGACTTTACATTATAACCTTCCTCCTGCAAATAATCTTTTAACAGTTTCCATGAAAGCTCAAATGTCATCTCAAAAAATTGTATTATTCCGGCTTTTTCAAAAATGGTAGGAGATTTCAAGGATAAGGCTTCTTTTAACAATAAAAACGATTTTTCATAATTTTCAAATCTTTGAATATAACGAATATCGTTTTCCTTCATGGACATAATCCTCCTTTTATCGGTGCAACTCGTTGCACCCTACGGATCTACGGATTTATTTGAGAATCGTAGGGTGCATTAGCGTTAGCGTGATGCACCAAAATTACATCAGCTTTTCATAAATCTTTAGATACTTCTTTACCACTATTTTAACATCAAATTGCTTAATCGCCAAATCTCTTGAGTTTTTACCGAATCTCTCCCTTAGATCACGATCTTTTATCAAAATATCGATCTTTTCGGCAAGTATCCTGCTGTCTCTAACCGGAACCAAAAAACCGTTATATCCCTCTTTTACGACCTCTCTGCATCCTACCGTATCGGTTGTTACTATGGGTTTTCCCATCGAAGCGGCCTCAAGAAGGGTTCTTGGCACTCCTTCGCGGTAACTTGGCAAAACAAAAATATCACATGATGCTATCAACTCTTTGATGTCGTCCCTGTGACCCAGCCACTCTACATTTTTGCCTTTCAAAAAACTCTCGTTGGCACTTGTCGGATTGCCTTTGTCTATATCTCCTACGAGAATGAACTTGATATTTTTGTCTTTTAAAAGTTTTGCAGCTTCATAAAACTCTCTAATCCCTTTATGCCAAATAGCTCTAGCTATCATCAAAACTCTTATCTGTTCATCAACTCTCTCAATTTTCATCGGTTTGAACTTCTCCGTATCGATACCGGAACTCTTTATCAAAACAGCTTTATTTTTATCTACGATACCTTTTTGAATAAAATATTTCATATCATCGCCGTTTTGGAATATCACACAATCAACCCTGCTATTGGCCATCCGATAAAAAATCTCTATGATATATCTGATAATTTTTGATTTTACATCACTGCTGATATAAAAACTTCCAAGTCCCGTAACGGCATTGACAACCAAAGGTATCTTTGATAGTCTCCCTGTAATAGAGCCGTAGATATTTGGCTTTGCCATAAAATTTTGCAGGATATCGAGATTTAGAGGTTTTATGGCTTTATATATATTGTATATACTTTTTAATTCCCTCAAAGGATTTAAACTGCTTCTTGTGATCTGATAGTCTATATGAACGATACCGTACTCTTTAAACTTATGAGATACAGCACCTTTTGGACAAATGGCATATACTTTATGACCTTTTTTTACAAGTTCTTTCATAACAGGAAGCCTAAAAAGATAAAGGTTATAATCAAAATGTGATAAAAATGCTATCTTCACAGGCTTTTTTTCCAAACTTCCAACGAATAAAGACTCCAGAGCATTTTCGCCCTCTTC
Source organism: uncultured Campylobacterales bacterium (assembly GCA_964450755.1). Classification (GTDB taxonomy): domain Bacteria; phylum Campylobacterota; class Campylobacteria; order Campylobacterales; family JAADDG01; genus JAADDG01. The sequence continues at coordinate 2,844 of CAYVDJ010000028.1, read as the reverse complement.
TCTTTTGAGACATTTAGTTTGTCATTTAAAAGGTCATCTATAAAAGTTCTTGGCAGATAGTTCTCACTATAAGCATTTGCGGAGAGAAGATCAAATATATTTTCTTTTAGATCGCTCTCAACCCACTTTTTCAAAGGCACTTCAAAACCTCTTTTGGGTTGAGTTATAAGCTTGGGTGATAAATACTTTTTGGCAAGTTCTCTTAGGATATATTTTGTCGTTGTTTTATTTACCTTCAAAACATCAGGAAGAGTCGGAGCAAACTCCAGCATATAACGGCTCAAAAAGGGGCTTCTGCCTTCCAGTGAATTTGCCATCGTGGCTATATCGATTTTGATAAGAGCATTGCTAAAAAGCAGAAGATTGAAATCCATATAGAGGATTTTTGAAAGAGGTGTCATCTTGTCATCTTCTTCTATCTGCCTGATAAAAAGATCCATCTTTTTTGTAACTTTGGTTTTGGGAAGTTCATAAACATCATCAAATATATCCGCCGTTGCGGAAGTATAAAAATCTATCCCGCTTTTGCAAGACATCGTCAAAAGACGATATAAAAAGTTATAGATCGATTGTTTATCGTGCGGTTTTGGGAGAAGTTTTGTCAAGAATGAAAGATATTTGGCTTTTTCCACCCAACCGTTTGCAACGGGAACATATCTGCGATATCCGCCAAATATCTCATCCGCTCCGTCTCCGTTTAAAATAACCGTTACATATTTTTTCGCTTCACGACTGACATAGTAGCTCGGAACAGCGGAACTGTCCATAAACGGCATACCGTAATTTGTCAAGATCATCTCAATATCATTTTTCAGATCCATCGAGATCTCTAACTCGTGGTGATGGGTTTCATACCTCTTTGCCGTCAATTTTGCCAGATGGGACTCGTCATAGCTTCCTTGAAATTTAACCGTAAAAGTTTTTAGAGTGTCTCTATATTTTGAAGCCATTGCAACGATCAAAGAGCTGTCTATCCCCCCGCTGAGAAATGCACCAACTTCAAGGTCAGAACTTAAAAGTCTCTCTTTGACACTCTTTAAAAGAGATTCATCCGCTTTTTGAAGAGCTTCATCCAAAGAGATCTCTTTTTGGCGATAGTAACACTCTTTGATGTCAAAATATCTCTTCTCTTTTAAAGTAGCCGTATTTAGATCATACTCTATAAAGGTAGAGGCTTTTAGCTTTTTGACATCTTTAAACGGAGTAAACTCCCCATAAAAAAAACCGCTCTTTAGATAAGAATAAACAGCATCTTCATCTATATCAAATCTTTGAAAAGCTCTTAGGGCATTTAGTTCACTTGCAAAAATAAACTCTTTGCCTTTTTTAAAATAGTATAACGGCTTTTTACCTGCTCTGTCTCTTGCCAAAAACAGTTTCTTCTCTTTTTCATCATATATGGCAAAAGCAAACATACCGTCAATATACTCAAACATTTTCTCTTTATATTTGATATAGAGATAAAGAAGAGTTTCCGTATCTGATCTTGTCTGAAAAACAAATTCATCAAGTTTTTTTCTCAACTCAAGATGATTGTAAATCTCTCCGTTAAAAACGATAGTAAAATGCTCATAGGAAAAAGGCTGATGACCGTGAGTAATATCCTGAATAGAGAGCCTTGTGTGTAAAAGAGCAACTTCACCTTTTCGCACAAAATCCTGCTCATCAGGACCTCTGTGATAAAGAGAGTTTAAGATGGAAGAGAGGTTATCTCTACGATAACCTATCAAACCGGCAATTCCGCACATGTAACTATCTTTTCAATTTGAAAATTTTAACCCATGGAGAGATGATAGCAGGTTCATAAAGATCGGGATCATATCTGTCTAAAACAAACATTTGTATATAAAGAGAGTTGAACATTTTTTTGTCCATAACAAGAAACAGCTTATAGCTTTTCATATAGATCACATACATATTGGCATTTTCATAAACAGTTTGATCTTTTATCTGAAGTCTTAGATCTTTATCATATTCGGTTACTATGAATGAGTGGATCGGTATCTTGTTGTTTCCTATCAGTAAAACGCCTTCAACTTTAGAAAATCTGACACCCTGACCTAAATCTACTATTCGACCATTATCACTATAAGCAGTTGATTTATAAAAAAACGGAGTTGGATACTGCTTACCTGTCATCAAATCAAGATTGCTAAATAAAGTTACGGTTGAAAAAATGCTAATCATTTTAAATGGAAGATAAATATAAATATCTCTTGTTTTGGGGGGAAGTTTGAAGTTTTTATCATTTAGAGCTTTTAGAAATTGGTTTGAGTTGTTATAGCCATAGTCTTTCATCATAGATAAAAGCATATCACCTTTTTTCTCACCATTTATAATTTTTTGATCATATTCAACAGTTAATCTTGACATATTTGCTGCTGATATTTGATCCTTTGAAAGAATAAAACTTACATAAAAATTCTGAAAACCACTATGTTTTCCACCATCTATAAATGTCCATACATCACTGTAATACCTTATAGGATAACCATAATCCCACCATGTTAAAACATAATCTTTTCTTTTTGCAATATGTTTAAGGTCATTTAGGATTTTAACTTCTTCTTTATCAAAAACAACAGGTGTTTTATAGGCATAAACATGTTTTATATTTGGATATAAAACCAAAACGGTAGCAAATGCTACAAAACCTATTTTGACTTTCTCAGAGATCTTTTCGTCAAAAAATCTTTTTATATAATCAGCTGTTAAAAATATAATATAAGCCAAACCAAGAGCATTGACAGGAACAGCATATACGGTAAATCTAAGCCCACCCGGAGGTATAATACCCGGAATACCATAAGCCAAAAAACCAAGACCAAGCATAGGAAGAGCCAA
>CAYVDJ010000027.1:0-11228 GCA_964450755.1 uncultured Campylobacterales bacterium | reverse complement strand
TGTATCCTTCTCAAAGTCAAACCCCCTTAATCTTTTTTAAGGTAAAAATCTGTTTTTTTTCGCTAAAATCATTTCATTATAAAAAGAATAGGATAAGTGATTATGGATATTAGAGGGGAGTTTTTAAAGTTTTTTGAGAACAAAGGCCACAAAGTTTATGAAAGCGCACCGCTTGTACCTGATGATCCGACTCTGCTTTTTGTCAATGCGGGAATGGTTCCTTTTAAAAGTATCTTTACAGGGGAAGTTCCCTCTCCGACTCCTCCAAGAGCCGCAAGTTGCCAGACTTGCATAAGAGCCGGAGGCAAACATAACGATCTTGAAAATGTAGGTTACACCAGAAGACATCACACTTTTTTTGAAATGCTTGGAAATTTCTCTTTCGGGGATTATTTCAAAGAGGATGCGATAGCCTATGCGTGGGAGTTTATAACAGAAGTTTTAAATCTGCCTGTTGAAAAGTTATGGGTAACTATCCATGAAAGCGATGATGAAGCTTATGAGATCTGGCAAAAACATATCTCAAAAGATCGTATCAAAAGGTTTGGTGACAAAGATAACTTCTGGCAGATGGGAGATACGGGTCCTTGCGGTCCTTGCAGTGAGATATTTTATGATCAGGGTGAAGAGTTTGATACTAAAGAGGATTATCTCGGAGGAGACGGAGATCGCTTTTTGGAGATATGGAATCTTGTTTTTATGCAGTATGAAAGAGATAAAGATGGTGTTTTGACTCCTCTTCCAAAACCCTCTATCGATACCGGAATGGGACTTGAGAGAGTTGTGGCTATCATGGAAGGAGTTCACAGCAATTTTGAAAGTTCCCTTTTTACTCCTCTTATAAAAGAGATGCAAAAGCTGACAAATATCAAATACAAATATGAAGAGGGGGCGAGTTTTAGAGTAATAGCCGATCATATCAGATCCGTAACTTTTCTTTTGGCTCAGGGTGTTACTTTTGACAGAGAGGGCAGGGGGTATGTTCTAAGAAGAATATTAAGAAGAGCGGTAAGACACGGCTACCTTTTGGGACTCAGAGAGCCTTTTATGTATAAACTTGTAGATACTCTCAATTCTCTGATGGCAAATCAGTATCCTTATCTTTTGGAAAAAGCTTCAAGCGTCAAAGAACAGATAGAACTTGAAGAGGAGAGATTTTTCAAAACCATATCATCAGGACTTGAGCTTTTTGAAAAAGAACTTGAAAAAACCGATAAACTTTTCAGCGGAGAGGTGGCATTTAAACTTTATGATACCTATGGATTTCCGTTGGATTTGACTCAGGATATGCTGAGAGAAAAAAATCTCACTGTTGATACAAAAACTTTTGACAAATTGATGAACGAACAAAAGCAAAGAGCAAAAGCAGCATGGAAAGGAAGCGGAGACAGCGCATCTGAGGGGGATTTTAAAAAGCTTATAGAGAAATTTGGCAAAAATGAGTTTGTGGGATATGACACTTTAAACAGTGAAGCAAAAATTTTGGCTCTTCTTGATGAGAAATTTACTCTTGTTTCTTCTTTGAAAGAGGGTGAAAAAGGATGGGTGTTTTTGGATAAAACTCCGTTTTATGCCCAAAGCGGAGGTCAAAGAGGCGATGAGGGAGAGATAGAGGGCAAAGCCGAAGTTTTGGATACGAAGAAATTTTTTGATCTCAATCTCTCTTTGATAAAAGCCAAAGAGAAGATAAGAACAGCAGATAAAGTAAAAGCAAAAGTAAGTATGAAAAGATTTGAGACGGCAAAACATCACACAGCCACACATATTTTACATGCCGTTTTAAGGGAAGTGCTTGGAGAACATGTAACACAGGCTGGAAGTTTGGTGGAAGAGAACAGACTTCGATTTGATTTTTCACATCCAAAAGCCTTGACTCAAGATGAACTTCATACGATAGAGAAAAATGTCAATGAAATAATCTCAAGAAATCTTCCTGTAACAACCGATGTTACGGATATAGAGAGTGCAAAAAAAAGAGGCGCCATGGCGCTTTTTGGTGAAAAATACGGTGATAGAGTGAGAGTCGTATCGGTAGCTGATGCGAGTGTGGAGCTTTGCGGCGGAACCCATGTAAAAAACAGTGCCGAGATTGGCTCGTTTTTTATAACAAAAGAGTCTGGTGTCAGTGCCGGAGTCAGAAGAATAGAGGGGGTTTGCGGATACAGTGCCTATGAGTATGCGGAGAGTTTTAGAAAAAGTGTCGGTGAGATCTGTGAACAGGTAAAAAACAGAGATCCTCTTATCGGCATAGCAAGACTCAAAGATGAGATAGTAAAACTCAAAGCCGAAATCAACTCTTTGTCAAAAGGGGCGATAAAAGAGCTTAAAGCCCAAAATATCGGTGATATAAAAGTGATCGTTGATGAGGTGGAAGCCGGAGATATTAAAAACATCATCGATGAACAAAAAAATGCAAATGACAAAATAGCAATTATGCTCTTTCAAAAAAGAGGCGATAAAGTGATGATAGCGGCAGGTGTCAAAAATGCTTCCCTGAAAGCCGGAGAGTGGATCAAAAAGACAGCTCCCGTCGTAGGCGGTGGAGGTGGAGGAAGAGCCGATTTTGCCCAGGCCGGAGGCAAAGATATCTCCAAAATGGAAGATGCCAAAAAAACAGCTTTGGAGTTTGCAAAAGAAAGTTTAAACAGGTAAAATAAAATATGTTTTTCTTTGAAGACTTTATGGATTTTTTTACTAAATATACCAAAATAATCGTACTTCTTCATGTACTTAGTGCGGCTATCTGGATGGGAGGAATGATTACTCTTACCGCTACTATGTCTCATTTTATAAGGATGAAGCCGTTAAAAGAGGATAATATTAGAATCATAATGAGTTCTTTAAAAAGATTTAATTTTATTGTAACTTTTCTGATTCTTATTGTTATCGTTACAGCTTTAATTATGCAGATGGGATTTGTGTTTAGTCAAGGAAATCCGATATTGCTTACAATTGTGCATACAAATGAAATGATGGGCGGATTTATGGTAGCTATTTTTTTATATACGGTAATAAAATGGCGTCAGGCACAGAAGCATTATAGTAGCGGGAATTTTCTGGCTGCTAAAAATGATCTGATATTGGTGCTTGATTATCTTTTCCCTCTTAATTTCTTTTTAGGGATTATAGCTACATATTTTGGTCTTATTTTAAGGGGACTTTGATGATAGTTTTGGCTTCAAATTCCATAACCAGAGCAAAAATTTTAAAAAAATTCGGTATAGACTTTATACAAAAAGGGTGTGATTTTGATGAGGAGGCTTTAACTTATACAAAGCCGGAACATTTTGTCTATCATGCTGCTGTCGGAAAAATGAAAAAATGTGTGGAAAGTTACGGTTTTGATACGCCTCTTTTAACTGCCGATACGGTTGTTGTTTCGGGAGAAAAAATACTTAGAAAAGCAAAAGACAAAGATGATGCAAGAGAGATTTTATTATCACAAAGCGGAAAAAGCGTCTCTATCATTACCTGTATGAATTATAAATCAAAAAAACTGGAGTTTTTGGATCTTAGCGAAACAAAATATCTCTTTTATCCTTTTAATGAAGATGATTTGGAAAATTATCTAAAAGGTGATGAGTGGAAAGATAAAGCCGGAGCCTGTATGGTTGAGGGATTTTGTAAAAAGTATATAAAAGAGGTCAAAGGTTTGCAAAGCTGCGCAATGGGTTTGACGATAGAGAAGCTTTTGCCTTTTTTGTAAAAAGATGTATCAAAAAGAGTTAGCGGCTTTAAAAAAAGCAAACAGATACAGAACAAGAGAGATTTATAATAAAAATCTAATCGATCTTGCCTCCAATGACTATTTGGGACTCAGTGAAAAGAGAAAGGTTTTGAAAAAAGCCTATAAATCTTTAAAAAAAGAGGATTATCACTCTTCAAAAGCCTCTATGCTTGTAAACGGATATCATTTAGTTCATCAAAAATTTGAAACCTATATGGCAAAAATCAACTCTTTTGAGAGTGCTGTTGTTGTCGGAAGCGGATTTTTGGCAAATCTTGCTTTGATAGAAGCACTGCCTCGCAAAAGAGATATCTTGATCATTGATGAGAAATATCATGCAAGCGGAATTTTGGCATCAAAGCTTGTGGATGCAAAAGTTGTTTTTTTCAGACACAATGACGCAGGGCATTTAAGAGAGATTTTGCAAAACGGTGTTTTTTACAGAGCTATAGTAGCGGTTGAAGGTGTCTATTCGATGGAAGGTGATCTGTTAAACAAAGAGATATTTGATGTTACAAACAGGGATGATACACTTTTGATCGTTGATGAAGCCCACAGTGTCGGTGTTGTGGGTGAAAAACTTTTGGGTATTTTTGAACATTACGGTATAAGTATCAAAAAAAACCATATAAAAATGGGAACTTTGGGAAAAGCTCTTGGAAGTTACGGGGCTTATATCCTTTGTTGCAGGGAGATTGAAAATTATCTTTTAAACAGAGCCAAATCGATCATCTATGCAACCGCCGTTTCACCTTTTGATATCTCTCTGGCATACTACGGGATGAGAGATATTCAAAAAAATATCAAAAATTACAAACAAAAGATACAGAGAAATCAAAATCTTGTAAAAAAATATCTTGATATCGAGATGGACAGCTTGATCTTGAAGATAGATATAGAAAATTCCGGCAAGGTAATGGAGCTTAAAAAGAGGTATTTAAAAAAGGGATATCTGATAGGAGCTATCAGACCTCCGACGGTAGAGAGATCTATTTTGAGGATTATACCTCGTCTTAAAGTAAAAAAAGATATACTAAAAGAATTTTTAAAAAGTTTAAGAGGGGAGATTTGATTGGGTTTTTGTTGTAAGAAACTTAGGATTATCTATGAAGATAAAGATTTGGTAAATATCTCTTTTTCATTTGAAAACTCTTTTGCTCTTGTAGGTGAGAGCGGAAGCGGAAAGAGTTTGACACTGAAAGCCCTTTTGGGACTTTTACCCCAAACGATGAGTTTGGAGCTTGAGGTAAAGAGCGATTTTGAGTTAAAAAGAGGTGAAAATGTCTCTATCGTCGTTCAAAATCCCTTTACGGCACTTTCTCCTTTGACAAAAATAAAAGATCAGTTTTTTATCTCTTCTTCAAAAGCTCATAAATTTATGGAGTATGTAGAGTTGGAATCCTCTTTGCTTGAGAGATTTCCGTCAGAACTCAGCGGTGGACAACTTCAAAGAGTTATTATCGCAATGGCTTTGGCATCAGAGCCAAAACTTCTTTTGCTAGATGAGCCTACAACGGCACTTGACAGTACAAATAAAGATAAAATTTTGGATTTGATAAAAAAGCTTCAAAAAGATTTCGGTTTTTTGATTCTTTTTGTAACACATGATATAGACTCTTCTGTAAAGTTGTGTGAAGAAATTGCCGTTATAAAGAGCGGTAGGATAGTGGAAGAGGGCAGAATCAAAGATATATTGGACAGTCCCAGGAAAGAATATACCAAAAAATTGATAGAAGCAAATTTTAAAAACAGAGGTTTTCGTTCGTGAAGTACATAATAGCTTTTTTAACGGTTTTGGCTCTTAGTATAGTAGGAGTTTTTTTATATTTTTATTCTCAGGTTAAATTTGATGCAAATAAAATAATAAACTACAATCCCCCTCTCTCAAGTCAGATTTATGACAGAAACGGCGTATTACTGGCAAATCTTTTTGGCAAAGAGAACAGACTTTATGCAAAATATGAAGAGATTCCCTCAAGGGTTATAGAAGCGCTTATTGCGGTGGAAGATACATCTTTTTTTGAACATAAAGGGATAAATTTAGAGGCTATTTTCAGGGCGGCGGTAAAAGATATAAAAGAGATGAAACTTGTTCAGGGAGCAAGTACGATAACACAACAGTTGATAAAAAATACTCTTCTAAGTCGTGCCAAAAAATTCAGACGAAAGATCAATGAAGTTATTATTGCTATAAAACTTGAAAATGCTCTAAGCAAAGAGGAGATTTTGGAAAGATACCTAAATCAGGTCTATTTGGGACACGGATATTATGGTATAAAAACAGCTGCAAAGGGATATTTTCATAAAGATTTAAATGAACTCAATCTAAAAGAGATAGCAATACTTGTCGGACTTCCCAAAGCACCGAGCCTTTATGATCCTACAAGACATCTTGATTTTGCAATAAGCCGCGCAAATTATGTACTCTCCAGAATGAAGGCTCTTGGGTGGATAACAAATGAAGAGTTTAAAATGTATGAAAATTTTAAACCCAAAGTTTATAATGATTCGCTAACTTTGAACAGTTCTCCTTATCTTGTGGATCAGACTTTAAGAGAGTTGAAAAAATATGACGGATACAAAGATATAAAAACAGGCGGTTATAAAATATATCTCAATATAGACAGTGAAATACAAAAAATTGCCGAAGAGTCTTTTGAAAAAGCCTATGAAGAGTTGAAGTTAAGACATAAAGATCAAAACAACAGTACTTTAAACGGTGCAATGGTAATTACAAGAAGTTCAACGGGAGAGATACTTGCCTTGATAGGAGGAGTGGATCACAATATCAGCGAATTTAACAGAGCAACGCAAAGTCTAAGACAACCAGGCAGCAGCTTTAAACCTTTTATTTATCAGATAGCGCTGAATCTGGGATATTCTCCTGCAAGTGAGATTCCCGATATATCAAGAATTTATAGAAGCAACAATCCCGATAAAGATGATTGGAAGCCGAAAAATTATGAGAGAAACTATGAAGGTTTGATAAGTTTGAAAAATGCTCTTGTTCATTCAAGAAACTTAGCAACGATCAATCTTGTAAACGAGATGGGATTGGATGTTGTGATGGAAGAGCTCAAGAAGATGGGATTTGAAAATCTTCCTTTCAATCTCTCCATGCCCCTTGGAACCTTTGGAATTTCTCCTTTGAAATTCAGTGAATTTTATACCATTTTTTCAAATTACGGTGAAAAAGTAAAACCTGTTTTTATCAGAAAAACGGTGGATAAATATGGTAATGAAAAGATTTTTACTGCTAAAAAAGAGAGGCTTGAACCGGCAAAACAGGCATATTTGATCATCGATATGCTAAAAGATGTTATAAAAAGAGGAACGGCGAGAAAAGCGAAAGTAAAAGGTATAGAGTTGGCGGGAAAAACAGGAACTACCAATAACAACATTGATGCTTGGTTTTGCGGTTTTTCACCGCAGATTCAGGTTATTACATGGTTTGGCAGAGATGACAACAAACCTATCGGCAAAAGAGAAACCGGAGGCAGGGCAGCGGCTCCTGCATTTAAATACTTCTTTGAAAAATATCTCTCTTTGCATCCTGAAACCAAAAGAGAATTTGATATACCCACAGGTATCAGAAAAACAAAGATAGGAGGAGAGAGTGTTTTGTTTACCGATATCTCAAAACCTCCGAAAAAGAGTTATAACTCGATAACTTCGCCACAGCAGGAGTTGTTGTTTTAGAAGATTACATGATTTTTTCTATTTTTGTCTGATAATCGGTTATATAGGAGTAGAGTTTTTCATATTTTTCAAAAAGTTTTGATATCGATTTTTCACTCCATTTGATTCTAAAATCCATAACACCGGAAGTTTGAAAAATTTCCGCTGTTTTGTCTTCATTTCTGATTTTTTTTATCAGCTCTTCTCCTTTGTTGTTTCTTGCAACTCTGATATATGTTACGAATGAATAATTTTCTTCTATTTGTAGATTTTGATTGTCTTCATAATGTTTGGAACAAAATATACTGAAAGTTCTGTTTATCAGTTTCTCTTTGGCATCTTCTTTGTATATATAGTTTATTATCTCATATAGATTATTGATATTACTGTTTTGAATGATAACGGTCAGATCTTTTGGTCCCAGAGATTTATAAATATCAGCTTTTTCAAACATCTCCTGTTTGTCTTTCAGGGTTTTGGATAGAGATTCAACAGCTTTTTTAAGATCTTTATATCCGTTTGGTTTTTTTGAATCCTTTATAAGCTCTATATTGATGATCAAAGAAAAAGCTTTTTTTTCGGTATCTCTTTTTCCATAAACAGTTTCAGATATTTTCATCAGAATACTTTTTGAATCAAAATAAAACAGTTCATTTTCCCTTTTTTTATTCAAAATCTCTTCTAAAAGTTTCTTGACATTTAGAGTATTCTCTTTTTTTTCCAAATATGCATAATCATAAATACCGTAAGCTATAAATTTTTGGTTTATTAGACTGTGTGTATCATCCATTATCTCTTTCATCTTTTTTTTGAAATCATCTAAGGATGTTTCCGATGTAAATTTTTTATTTATATAATCTTTTCTTACTTTTCTGAGTGTCAATACCCAAATTCCATTTTCATCGTTATTTTTCAAATATTCTATATCACTTATCTCTCTGTGGATAAACTGTCTGAATTTTCCTTTATATGGAACTTTGTTTTCATTGTTGTTTATAACCAAAAATCTCTCTTCCCATAACGGGTTAAAATCGATAAAATTTATCTGCTTTAAAATCTTTTTTAAATTTTTTGGTATTATTATTTTTCTGTCAATACTTAAAAGAAAATCTGTTAATTGTTTCAAATATATTTTTACTACTTCATAGGTAGAATAGTAGTTTGGAAAATTTTCTCTGTAAAGCTTTTCAAATCCGTTTTTTTTATTTTCCAAAGAGGCTTTACAATTGAATGTTTTTTTGAATGTTGTGTTTGATATAAGTTCTATTATCAAATCAAGAGTATTTTTTATAAAAGCTATAATCTCCTCTCTTTTGATTTCCTTGTTACACTGTTTCTTGTCCATTGCCAAAAGAGAGAGCATGAAATAGATTCTTAGATGATTGTGTTCTCTTTTTGGAGAAAAAAGCCAGTCATTTGGTTTGAAATTGTATTTTTCAATCCTGTTTCCGTCATCTTCATAAACAACTTCTATAAAATCTTTTGATATTTTTTCTCCCAAAAGATTATGAACCAGAGTCAAAACATAAGAGTATCCGTGAATTTCATAAGCAATAATATCAGCATAAATATCCTGAGACAACTCTTTTGTAAGCCACTCATATCCTAAAACATCACCTATCTCTCTAACCAGTCTATTGGAATTGTCATCAAAAAATGTTTTCAATTTATTATGAAATTTTTTATAGTATTTATCTTCCAATCTGGAACCCTTTTTTCTCAAAGCTATGCTTACCACTTCATGTGTAATTGCCGGTATCAAAAAGGGAAGTTCATAATACCAGTAGGGAAGTTCTATATAATCATTGTGTGTCTCATAATTGTAATTGACTCTTTGAATATCTTTGTTTCTTAAAATTTTATGTTTAAATCCGGTGTTGTAACTCCAGCCTAAAACTATATTATTTTCCGGTGTTTTGGGTTCTATCAGTTTTTTCAATATACTTTCGTATGCGTGATCCAAATACATTAAAATTCCGTAACTTGAGTATCTTCTTCCAAAAAATGTAGGATATGGAATATATTGATTTAACATCTCTCCAAAAAGCTGATTCATTTTTGTATATAGGGCTTCTATTATAGACAACAGTTCTTCTATCTGGGTTCTGACATAGTCATAAAAAATGATAAATTCTATATCTGAACTTTTATTTATAATATTTGTATTTATATCTTTTAGATTTTCTATTCTTTTAAAAATATTGTTTATATCATGTTTTAATTTTTTGATATTTTCCTGCAGAAATTTTTTGTTTTTATCCTCGTCCCTACAGTCATAACCACAAAAATAATCTAAAATATTTTTAATAAAATCAACCTCCTTTGTTATAATAAGAAGTTTTTCAAGTTGTAAAAAACTTAGACTCTTTTCGATGGAATTTCCTCTGTTTAAATTGTCTTTCATATTAATTCCTCATCATTTTTGTTATATTTTGTTCGTTCTTTTTGATAAATTCATCTGCATAATCATCCACTAGTACTTCTACAAATATTGTCAAATAGATAACCATAAAAACGGAGATAAAAATTTGTATAAGAAGATCTCTTCCTTTTTTATCCATTTTACTTCTATGGATAAAATTTTCAAACTCTTCACTTGTATTTAAATCTATCATTCTATCCATGTCTTTATCATTTATTTTAAAAAGAAAAACCTTATTCATAAAAAGCATGATTTTTTGGGACTGTTTTTGGGATTGTTTTGGAAAATTTATATTTGAACTTTTAAAATGTCTGTCTATATCTTTCATATAATATAAAGGATCCAAAAATATATTGATGTGATAAAGCATACAAAGATATAAAACCAGTAAAAAAATTGTAGCAAAAGTCATTTTTCCTACATTACTCATATCTGCATTATCCAGCAAATACAAGGTTATAATAAAAGAGATAATACTAAAAGATATAGATAACAAAGGGAGAAAAAATCTTAGTTTTACTTTGTCAAATTCTGATGTGTACCAAAAAGAGATGAGTTTTTCAAAAGATCTTTTTATTTTATCAAAATTATCATCAGAATTTTTTATCAAAGGCAGGATAAAAAAATATACTCCTCTGTTCTTATCTTTAATATGCTTTAAAAAATCATTTGAATTTGTATAAAAATCATGATTTTTTACATCTATGTATTTATAGCTAAAAATTATTTCATATAACAAAATTAATATTTTTTTTGAAAAAAATACAAGAAAGAGAGGAATAAGTAAGATAATAAATATATATTCTATTAAAAATATATGATATTCTTTTTGATATAGATTTAAAGTATATAAAATCAAAGCAACAAAACCTAAGCCGATGATAATAAAAAGCAGGGGTATTTCAAAAGTCTTTAAAAAACAAAAAAATCTTTCAAAAATTGTTTTTGCAGTAAAATGGATATCACTTTTGGTAAACTTTTTGCTCATCTTGGCATCCTGTACTCATTTATCTCAAAAGCGGTAACCTCTCTTTCATCCCCTCCGTCAAGTTCATTTTGCATCAGAGATTTTACAGGCTTTTTGAAACCCCGAAGATAACCGTATCTCTTTTTATGTTCACTTAAAAGTTTATTACCTTGTTTAACCAGCAATTTATAATTTTGTTTAAAAAACTGTTTTTTCTCATTCTCCTTCATAAAATATTCCTTAAATATTTTATTAAACATATCAATTATGAAATTAAAAGAATATTAAAATTATTAATGCAAAATAAATTAATATTTAAAAGCATAAAAGAAATAAAATTTTAAATATTTTACTACTGTTTAAAAGTCCCTAAAAAAGGCTTTTATCGTTTAAATAAAATATATTTTGGAAAATAAAATTAAATACTTTAAAAA
>CAYVDJ010000026.1:0-50558 GCA_964450755.1 uncultured Campylobacterales bacterium | reverse complement strand
CTTTTTGTTTTCACCTTTTTGGATTTGTTGGGTTAGCATTTTAGACCTTTAAAAATTTAATTACATTTTTTATTTAAATTCTATTACAATTATATCATTAAATTTTACTACCCTCTATAAAACAAAACCCCCGCAACATTTTCTCTGTAAACTCTCTTTTCTTTGATCAGTTTATCCAAAATACTTTTTGATTTTTGGCTGAACTGTCTTTTTATATCATCTTCGCTTTGGGGTCTTCTTTTTAAAAGTGCAAGGATCTCATCTTCGCTGAAATCTATCTTTTTTACTTCATAATCTTTTTTGTAGGAGATACTAAGAGGAATATTGCAAAAGTTTTTTGACAACTCCTGTAATTTTTTGGTTTTTACGGGATTTACTTTGTAGGCGGGAGGGCGATCTATCGTTCCCAAATCAACTCTGTTTGGTTTTATATCATTTAAAATTTCATTTAGTTTTTGCATCTGATCTGTTTTGTCATTGATACCTTCCACCACCAAAATTTCGATAACAAGTTCTTTGTCATAAACTTCTCTAAAAGATTTTATCCCTTTTATGATCTCTTCAATCTTCACGCCTTTTAAAGGTCTGTCTATCTTTTTGAAACATTTTTCATCCGCACAATCCAAAGAGAGTTTTACTATATCAATCTTTTTTAAAATATCTCTTATTTTGGGTTGATTGACAGTAGAAGCGTTGGAGAGGATGAGAAGTTTTTTATCACCTTTTATCCTGTTTATCTCATCAACCAATCTGTCAAGCTCTTCATAAAGTGTAGGTTCTCCGTTTGAGGTTATCGTGATCACATCCACACTTTCAAACTCTTTTAAGGCTCGTTCCAACTCTTCTATAATATTTTGGATTTTTGGAGGAGAAGTGATAAAACTCTGAGGTTTTACAGCTTTCAATTCACAATAGATACAGTCAAAATTGCAAGATTTGCTATCAGGACTTAGATCAATCCCCAAAGATGATCCAAATCTCCTTGATAAAACAGGACCGAAAATATATTTGTAACTCATTCAATCTCCCGAATTTTTGGTATATCAACAATAACAAAATCATCATTAAACCCCATTTAAAAGCAAATCTGTTTTAAAAAGATAATTTAAGGAGACAATGATTAAAATAGTAAAAATTAATAAGTGTTTTAAATTTTTTGAGAATTGAATATCTTTAAAAGAAAGAGGTCTTTGTGAAAAAAAGATTTATGGATTTTTTGCTAAGAGAGTGGCTTTTTATCTCCTCTGCTTTGGGATTGATATTCACATCTTTTTATTTAGGGAGCTTCCCCTCTTATGAATTCAAAGACATTATCCCAATTTTTCTTCTTTTTGTCTTTTTTATCGTTGTAAAAGGGATAGAAAACAGCTATTTTTTACTGAGAGTAGCTTATCTTTTGGAAAAAGGAAAATGGCTCTCTTTTAAACTTGTTTTGATAACTTTCTTTCTCTCCATGTTCGTTACGATAGATGTAAGTTTGATAACCATGTTACCTGTCGTTTTATCCTTAAAAGTTGAAAATAAAGAAAACCTTGCTATTTTGGTAGCCCTTACCGCCCATGTGGGAGCGGCTTTGACTCCCTTTGGAACTCCCCAAAATCTTTTTATATACTCATATTACAATGTAAATACATACGATTTTATCACAAGTATATCTCCTTTTTCTTTTGGAATGCTTCTCCTTTTTTCCATCATATCTCTTTTTATGGATAAAAAAAACAGTTCCGTAAAAAACAAAAAAAAGGATATAGACAAAAATAAAGCGATAATTTATATCTTTTTACTGATAATTATGATCTTGTCTCTTCTTAGAGTTTTGCCTCAAAGTGTTTCTTTGTTTGTTTTTGCTTTTGTTCTGATTTTTGACAAAAAAAGTTTAAGGGTTGATTATCCTCTTCTTCTTACCTTTGTCATTTTTGTAGGATTGACTTTCAATATCAAAGAGATGATATCTGGATCAATACATCAATCAGGACATATATTTTTACTCTCTTCTTTGATAAGTCAATTTATAAGCAATGTTCCAACCGCACTTTTGTTTGAAAAATTTACTTCAAACTGGGAAGCTCTTCTTTGGGGAACGAATGTCGGAGGATTTGGCAGTTTGATTGCCGCTTTGGCAAACCTCATAACCTATAAACTTTATATCTCCTATGGAGATCAAAACAGAGCAGGAATATTTACTTTTAAGTTCCTTTTTGCCGGATACATCTCTTTTTTTATAGCAACTGTAATATATTTTATAGTTTTCTATCAGTAAAAAAAAGATAAAATACAAAAAATTTAAAAGGTAAAAACAACTATGGGTGTAAAAGAAGAACTTTTAAAAAGAAGCGGATCAAAATGTGAACTTTGCGGTGCCAAAGAGGAACTTGGCGTTTATGAGGTAGCTCCTTCAGACGGAAGTGCGCAAAAGTCTGTTTTGATCTGTAAAGAATGTCGAATGCAGATAGAGGATTCCGATAAGATGGATCCAAATCACTGGCACTGTCTAAATGACACGATGTGGAGTGAACATCCCGCAGTTCAGGTCATGGCATACAGAATCCTAAAAAAGATAGCGTCTGAAGGATGGCCGCAGGATCTTTTGGATATGCTTTATCTTGAAGATGATATAAAAGCATGGGCTGACGAAACGGAAGATGAGCAGGAACAGACTCCTACACTCGATTCCAACGCTAACAAACTCTCATCGGGAGACAGCGTTACGATTATCAAAGATTTGGAAGTCAAAGGAGCCGGTTTTACTGCAAAAAGAGGAACAGTTGTAAAAAATATCTCATTAACAGATAACCCGACTCAAATAGAGGGAAGAGTAAACGGAGTCAAGATCGTTTTGCTCTCCAAATTTTTGAAAAAAGTATGATCAGTTTATAAGCGGAACAAATACAAAACCCGGATATTCCTCTGTTTGTACTTCTGTTTCAGATATCTTTTTAAATCTGAAAATCGAATTTCTCACCGGTACAACAAGTATCCCTCCGGTTTTTAACTGTTCAAAAAGCTCTTTTGGGATATCTTGCGCACTTGCCGAAACAAGGATTTTGTCAAATTTATGATTTGGCATACCTAGTTTCTCTCCGGCTTTTTGAATCCTGCACTTTTTGCCAAAATCAAATTTAGCCAAATTTTCTTTGCCTCTCTCTACGAGTTCATCAACTCTTTCAAGTCCGGTTACGCTTCCCTCTTTACCGACTATTTGGCACAAAAGCGCCGTTGTCCAGCCAGAACCTGAACCTATATCAAGGATATTGTCTCCCCTTTGGGCAGAGAGCAGCTCCAGCATAAAAGCCACCGTTGAAGGCTGGGATATGGTTTGACCTTTACCTATCGGCAGAGGTTTGTCTATATAGATATGATCAAAAAATCCTTCCGGAACGAAAAATTTTCTATCCGTTTTTCTAAAAGCTTCGATAATTTGTGGTGATTTGAGCGCACCGTTTGTTATCATTGATCGTATTAGCTGTTCCATCTCTTTCATTGTTGAATCCTTTTATGATCAAAAATTTTTACTCTGCTATATATCGTAGAGTATATTAAAAATTATTAAGAAAAATCAAGAACCAGCTTGGAGCGTAATCTTTTGTTACTATTTTCATAGGATTTTTGGCATCCAAAGTGATTTTGCACAAAAGTCTGTATTTTGTGCCGGAGTTGTCCAAAAGATAGATTTTATCAACCGATTTTGATATTTTCAATAGATTTTTCATACTCTTTTCATATCTCCTGAAAACTATTTTCGGCGCTACAAAATGACCTTTGTCTTCTACTCTCTGTTTTACACGCAAAATATTTAGTTCGGGATTTTCAAGACCTATAAATACAAGTATGACTTTGTATCCTCTCTCTTTTGCTTTGGATATAAATCGTATCTCGGAATTTCCCGAAAGTGTCGTTTCAAAACCGAAATTTTTGTTATACAGGAGATTTTTTTCTCTTTGCCTGATTGCCTCTTTTGCAGCTTTTATCATCAAAGAGTTATCCTCTTTTTGCAGATAGCTTCCTTTTAATCTTTTTGCTATCTCATCGGGATTTATAAAAGTTATCTTTTTTCTAAAGCGGGGGGATAATTTTTTTACAAGGGTTGTTTTACCAGAACCGTTGGGACCGGCTATGACAAAGAGATATGGCATCAGTTTAATCTGTAAACTACTACCTCTTCAAAATTTTTATCAAGTTTTATCACCTCTTTTTGACCGTTTGGATATATTTTTATATTTCCCTCTTTTATGGCACTGTCTTTTATGTAAACAGGTATGCCTTTTTTCAAAAGAGAGATTGTGTTATCCTGCTGTAAACTTTTTTTGATGATATCATCAAACAGTTTTGTCAAATCCTCTCTGTATCGGTATGGTTGATTAAATATTTCTACAGATCGTGCGCTGTTCATTTTTCATCCTGTCTTATTAAGGCTGTAAAGAACATTTTATCATAATTTTATAAAGATTTCAAACAGGCTGAATTTAGCCTGTTTGAATAGAAGTTTATCAGATAGAATTTACGATTTTGTTTAGAGTTTCACTCGGTCTCATAGCCTCTGCGGCTTTTGCATCGTCAGGTCTGAAATATCCGCCAATCTCTTGGGCTTTACCTTCCATAGAGAGCAATTCGTTTGTGATCGCCTCTTCATTTTCTTTAAGCTCTTTTGCAATTGGAGCAAATTTTTCAGCCAACTCTTTATCTTCACTCTGATTTGCCAAAGCCTCTGCCCAGTACATTGCTAGATAATAATGACTTGCTTTGTTATCAGGTTCACAACATTTTCTGCTTGGTGCTTTGTTGTTATCCAGATATGCTTCATTTGCTTTGTCAAGAGCAGCACATACAGCTTTGACTTTTGAATCTCCGGTTTTATTGTAAATCATTCTCAATGATTCTGCAAGAGCCAAAAATTCTCCCAGACTGTCCCATCTCAAATGACCCTCTTTCAAAAACTGCTCAACATGTTTTGGAGCTGAACCGCCCGCACCTGTTTCAAACAGTCCTCCACCTGCAAGAAGAGGAACGATTGAGAGCATTTTCGCACTTGTTCCAAGCTCAAGAATCGGGAAGAGATCGGTTAAATAGTCTCTTAGGATATTTCCGGTTGCAGAGATTGTATTCAATCCCGCTCTTGTTCTTTTAAGTGTAAATCTCATAGCTAGTTGAGGTGCCATAAGTTCATATTCAATCGGCTCTTTATCAAGATGAGAAGGAAGATACTCTATCACTTTTTTGATAATATTTGCATCATGGGCTCTGTTACTGTCCAACCAGAATACTACGGTATCTCCTGTTAGTTTTCCTCTCTCGTGTGCCAATCTTATCCAGTCTTTGATAGCAACATCTTTTGCTTTGTAGGCTCTCCAGATATCGCCTTTTTTTACCTGATGACTGGTTAAAACTTTTCCTTCACTGTCTTTTACCTCCATTACACCGTCTTCTGCAACTCTGAAAGTGTATGGATGACTTCCGTACTCTTCTGCTTTTTTTGCCATAAGTCCTACATTGCTTACATGTCCCATTGTTGAAGGATCCAACTGACCGTTTATTTTGCAGTCTTCAACTATTTCACTGTACATTCTGGCATAACTTCTGTCAGGAATTACAGCCACACACTCTTGAAGCGCTCCCTCTTTGTTCCACATTTTTCCGCCTTCTCTGATTACCGGAGGCATGGAAGCATCTATAATGATATCATTTGAGAAATGGAGGTTTGTAATACCTTTGTCGCTGTCAACCATAGCGATATTTGGTTTACCTTCCTGGACTACAGCTTTCAAGGCAGCTTCTATCTCATCTTTTTTATTAGATCTTTCAAGTTTTTTGAGAAGATCTCCTATTCCAAGATCAGGATTAACACCTATTTTTTCAAATTCGTCTGCATATTTTTCAAATACATCTTTGAAAAATACCTCTACCGCATGACCGAATATAATCGGATCACTGACTTTCATCATAGTCGCTTTTAAGTGAATAGACCAAAGAAGATTTTGCTCTTTCGCATCTTCAATTGTTTTTGCTAAAAATTCTCTAAGTTCCTCTACACCCATGAATGAACTTGAAACAACATCGCCTTTTTCAACATCATCCATATCTTTTAATTTTTTTCCGTTTAGGTATATTGAAACAGAGTTATCATTCTCCATAATTACAGATTGTTCATTTGCATAAAAATCATTTTTATACATATAGGCTACATAAGCTTTACAATCAGGTGCAAAAGGCTTAAGTCTCGGAGGATTTTTTTGAGCATGTTTTTTAACGGCAACTGCCGCTCTTCTGTCTGAATTTCCCTCTCTCAAAACCGGATTAACCGCACTTCCCAAACAAACAGCATATTTTGCCGCTATCTCTTTTTCTTCATCTGTTTTAGGCTCTTCCGGAAAATCGGGAAGATTGTAACCTTTCTTTTGCAACTCCTCAATAGCGCCTTTTAACTGAGGAATGGAAGCTGAAATATTCGGAAGTTTTATGATATTTGCTTCCGGTTTTTTAACAAGTTCTCCAAGATAAGACAACTCGTCGGCAACTCTTTGCTCTTCAGTCAGTCTTTCTGGAAATTGGGCTATGATTCTACCGGATAATGAAATATCTCTCTCTTCTACATTCACACCTGCCTCTTTTGTAAATGCCTGTACTATCGGTAATAACGAATAGGTAGCAAGAGCAGGGGCCTCATCGATCTTTGTCCATACTATTGTAGGTGATTGTGCCATATGATTCTCCTAATAAGGTTTAATAATTTGTAGTTAGAAGTGTAACAATTTTAAGCAGTGGATCTATTTAAAGTGAGTAATTTCGTAAAATTATCTTTTCTGAGTGTTTCTTTTATACACATTTGAAATTCAAGAAAAAAAACCGGAAAATTTAACCGGTTTTATATACAAATCTATCTGGCGTATTCTATCGCTCTTAGTTCTCTTATGATGTTTACTTTTATCTCTCCGGGGTATTGAACTTTGTCTTCTATCTCTTTTGCTATCTCTTTTGCCAAAAGTACCGCTTCATCATCATTAATAAGTCTTGCATTTGCTATAACTCTTATCTCCCGACCGGCATTAATGGCATAAGCTTGTCTGACACCCTCTTTTGCTTTTGCGATCTCTTCTATATCCTGAACTCTTTTTAGGAAACTTTCAAGTACCTCTCTTCTTGCTCCGGGTCTTGCTGCCGAAAGAACATCTGCCACACATACCGCTGCTGCTTCAACCGTTTTTGGCTCTTCATGTCCGTGGTGGGCATAGATCGCATTGATGACTACTGGACTCTCTTTGTATCTTTTACAAAGATCAGCTCCCAAATCAACATGGCTTCCGGCAAATTCATGGGTCAATGCTTTTCCTATATCGTGCAACAGTCCCGCTCTTTTTGCAAGCATCTCATCCCCTCCCGTTTCCGCTGCTATGATTGCCGCAAGATGGGCAACCTCCAAAGAGTGTCCGAGCGCATTTTGTCCGTAACTTGCTCTAAATTTCAGTTTTCCTATAAGTTTTATAATTTCAGGGTGAATATGTGAAAGACCCAAATCCATAACTATCCCTTCACCCTCTTCCATCAACTGCTCTTCAAACTCATCTTTTACTTTGCCATAAATCGCTTCTATCCTTGCGGGTTGGATTCTTCCGTCCTCTACAAGAAGTTCGATAACTTTTGTAGCTATGGCTCTTCGATAGAGATTAAAACTGCTTAGGATAATAACATTTGGAGTATCGTCGATGATGATATCCACTCCCAAAAGCATCTCAAGGGTTTTTATATTTCTCCCCTCTTTTCCTATAATTCTTCCTTTTAACTCATCATTTTGAAGATTTACA
Organism: uncultured Campylobacterales bacterium; assembly: GCA_964450755.1. Taxonomy (GTDB): domain Bacteria; phylum Campylobacterota; class Campylobacteria; order Campylobacterales; family JAADDG01; genus JAADDG01. The sequence continues at coordinate 42,762 of CAYVDJ010000026.1, read as the reverse complement.
ACATTGATGAGCCTCTCTGCCGCAAACTCTCCGGCATATCTTGTCGTTGCCTGGGCTATGATATAATTTGCTCTTTTTTTGGCTTCTCGTTTTGCCTCTTCTTCATATTTTCTGACAATATGGGCTATCTCACCTCTGGCTTTTTCCGTTGTCTCTTTTAAAACAAGTTCTTTTGCTTCGCTTTGGGTAAGTCCGGCTGATCTTTCCAGAACTTTCATGGACTCTTGGAGTTTTTTCTCCTGCTCTCTTTTTAGCTCCTGAATCTCTTTTTCTATCTTTGATATTTCTGCACGGGATTTTTTTATCTCTTCTTTTTCTTTTGTGATATTTTGCAGCTCATCTTTAAAAAGTTCGTTAAGTTTCTCTTCCTTTTTTTCAAGCTCATTCATTCTTTTTTCATGTTCTCTGTTTAAAGCAGAAAGTCTGTTTTCATATTTTTTTTCGGCTTCACTCTCTATCTCTTTGCTTTTTAAACGGGCGTTTTGCAAAAGCATATTTGCTTCATTTTCTATCGCTTTTGATTTTGCTTCTGCCTGAGCTATGAAGATGTCATAATTTGCCTGTTGTATCTTTTTTGCTATGATAAAGCCTACGGCTCCCCCTGCTGCGGCTACAACTGCTCCAAATGCAATCTCTATTAACATACTTACTACCTTTTGATTTTTAATATTTTTTTAGGGGTTATATAATAGTCTGCTTGGATATCATGCAAATCACATATTGATTTTTTTATCAAGCACTCTTCTATCTGAACAAAAATTATTACAGGAGTGTATGAAAGTTTTGCAAAAAATCTGTCATACATTCCTTTTCCGAACCCTATACGCTTGTAGTCCCCGTCAACCCCTAATACAGGTACTATTGCAAGATCTATTTTGGTATTTTTGATAAAAGAGTTCGGTGGTTCTTTTATAGAAAATTTTTTTTGCCTTAACGGCAATCTGAATTTTACTATTTTAAAGCTGACACCTTCCATAAACGGTACAAAAATATTACATTTTTTTCTTTTTTTGTTTATAAAAGGTAATATATCGGGTTCATTTTTTAATGGAACAAATGCCAAAATATTTTTTGGTCGCTCTTTTTTTACAAGAGTTTCCAGTTTTTTGATTACCTGTTTATCCTTTTGTATTTTTGAAAAAGACGAAGCTTTTTGAAGCTTTTTGATACATATTTGTCTGAAAATTTTTTTATTAATATTTATTTTTTTATTTTCTTGATTCAAATTAAGCCTTTTTTTAGTATTATTTTTCATATAGAATTTTATCATAAGGTTAGCTATGAAATTAAAAGTGTTTACAATATCGTTAGTTGCCTCTTTGTCTCTTTTGTTGATCGGATGCGAATCCAAAAAAGATAAAGAGATGAGTTTTCAGTCAAAGAAAGAGAAGGAAGTTGGCAAACAAAATATAAATGAAGAAGAGGTCAAGGTTCGTTTAAAAGATACGACAGGCAAAGAGATCGTTTTAAAACAGGTCAATAACGGTTTTAAAATAGAGGGAGGAGAGGATAAAATAGTTTTTGTAGATTTCTTTGCTACATGGTGTCCTCCCTGCAAAGCGGAGATCCCTCATTTGATAGAACTTCAAAACAAATATAAGGACAAAATAAAGATTTTGGGTGTTTTACTTGAGGAAAACAAACCGATAGAAGAGGTTCAAAGCTTCATAAAATATCATAATATAAACTATCCGGTTTCTGTCTCTTCCGAAAATTTCAAACTTGCATCTTTGATAGGAGGTGTCAAAAGCATACCTCTTTTGATCATGTATGACAGTGAAGGAAACTATATCACCCATTATATGGGGGCTGTTCCTCAGGAGATGATTGAATCTGATCTCAAAAAGGTGATAGATAACAGATGATAGGCTTTATAAAAAAGGGATTGGCAAAAACATTAGGAGCCATCAAAGAAGTTGCACCTACAAAAAGAACTTTTATCACAAAAGATGAGTTGGAAGAGATACTTTTGGAGGCTGATGTTACATACGAGGTGGTAGAGGAGATGATCTATTATCTCCCTCCTGCCGAAAAAGTAAAAAGAGATGTTCTAAGAACGGTTTTACTGGCATATTTTAGAGATGTGCCAAAGATCTCCGAAGACGAAGAAAAACCGTTTACGGAACTCATCATAGGAGTAAACGGAGCTGGAAAAACCACTACAATCGCAAAACTTGCCAATATCTATAAAAAAGAGGGCTTAAAAGTACTCCTTGCCGCCTCGGATACTTTTAGAGCGGCTGCGATAGAGCAGTTAAAAAGATGGGCTGAGAAAATAGATGTTCCAATTGTCTATACAAAACAGGGGCATGACTCCTCTGCCGTTGCTTATGATGCTATTGTCTCGGCAAAGGCAAAAGGGATAGACAGAGTTCTCATTGACACGGCGGGAAGACTTTACAATCAGACAAATCTCTCAAATGAACTCAAAAAGATAGTAAGAATATGCGCAAAGGCAAAAGAGGGCGCTCCTCACAGAAAGATTTTGATACTTGACGGTACTCAGGGAAACAGTGCTATCAATCAGGCTCTGGCTTTTAACGAAATAGTAGGCATTGATGCTCTTATTATCACCAAACTTGACGGTACGGCAAAAGGCGGGGCGCTGTTTAGCATAGCAAAAGAGCTTAAAAAACCTATCCTTTATGTCGGAGTCGGTGAGGGAGAAAATGATCTTGTCGCTTTTGACAAAGAGGAGTTTGTCGATTCGATTCTTGATTCTATCTTTGAAGTGCAAGAGACAGATTAGCAAATGGCAAAAAAGAAGACTCTTTTTGAGTGTCAGGCGTGTGGATACCAAAGTTCAAAATGGATGGGTCGCTGTCCGAACTGCGGTGCATGGGAGGAGTTTTTAGAATTAAACGAAACTCAAAAAAAGGCTCTGAAAGAGACATCTTCAAACACCAAAAGAGAAGTCAAATCCATCACCGAAGTACAAGATGATCAGGTAGAGAGATTTTCCACCTGTGACAGTGAGCTTGATTTGGTACTTGGCGGAGGAGTGGTTTTGGGTTCTTTGGTTCTCATAGGAGGAAGTCCGGGAGTCGGCAAATCAACTCTTCTTTTGAAAATCGCCGGAAATCTTGCAAAAAGCGGTAAAAAAGTCCTTTATGTCAGCGGTGAAGAGTCTATGGGACAGATAAAAATCCGCGCAAACAGACTCCACTCAAACGAAAAAAATCTTTTTCTTATGACAGAGATAAAACTTCAAACCATTTTAGAAGAATTGAAACAAAACAGTTATGATGTTTTGATTGTGGATTCTATCCAAACTATCTATTCAGATGTTTTAACTTCCGCACCGGGGAGTGTTTCACAGGTAAGAGAGATAACTTTTGAGTTGATGAGATGGGGCAAAGAGAGCAAAACCGCTATCTTTATCATAGGACATATAACAAAAGAGGGATCAATTGCCGGACCTAGAATACTAGAACACATGGTGGATACCGTTTTGTATTTTGAGGGAGATTCCAGCCGTGAGATGAGAATGCTCAGAGGTTTTAAAAACCGTTTTGGATCAACAAGCGAAATAGGAATATTTGAGATGACACAAAGCGGTTTGGTAAGCGCCAAAGATGTTTCAAAAAAATTTTTCAGCAGAAAAAACAGAGGCAGCGGATCGGCTGTAACAGTTACGATGGAGGGAAGTCGTCCCATTGTTTTGGAAGTTCAGGCACTAGTGAGTGAAAGCGGCTATCCAAATCCCAAAAGAAGCGCTACCGGATATGAACTGAACCGTCTTACGATGCTTTTGGCTCTTTTGGAAAAAAAGCTTGATCTGCCTTTCAATCAATATGATGTTTTTGTCAATATTGCAGGAGGTATAAAGATAACCGAACCTGCCGCCGATCTATCTATAATAGCAGCCATTATCAGCAGTTTTAGAAACAGACCTTTAAGCATGGATACCGTTTTTATAGGAGAAGTAAGTTTGATAGGCGATATAAGAGAGGTTTTCAGCCTTGAACAAAGACTCAAAGAGGCAAAAGCCCAAAATTTTTATAAAGCCGTAGTTCCAAAAATACCTCTTTTACCTGTTGAAGGTATAAAGTGTTATGGAGTGGAAGAAGTTTCAAAACTGCTTGAATGGATGTGAAATTTAATATATAGGAGGGAGTTATGAATGCACCTTGCATAAAAGCTTATCATGAAGAGGAAGAGAGATATTCAAGGCTTGTTTTGGAATATCACGATACCAAACAGAGAAAAAAAATATGTAAAAAATTAAATAATATGATAGAAAAATATCATATTGTTCCTTTTACGACTGTTACTCCAAAAGATGGGAAAAAAGGGGAGTACAGTTTGGAATTTCATGATGACTATGACAGAAAAAGCGGAGATTTTTTTGAAGATCTTATCCATTCACTGGGTGTTGATCATTGTGAAATGGGGTAATGCCCCAATTAGCATTTATGAGAGAAGTTGCATTAGATCATAAACAGTTTGCTTTAAAAGCAAAGAATATAAAATTGCTCTATATTGAAGATGACATAAAAGTACGAAGACACATTTTGGAGTTTTTAGGCAGATATATCAAGTCTCTTTATCAGGCAAAAAGTGCGGAAGAGGGGTTGGAACTTTATAAAAAAGTCCAACCTGATATTATTTTACTTGATATTAATCTGCCCAAAAAAAACGGGATAGAATTTGCTTCTGATATTCGTCAAAATGATCATGATACAAGAATTGTCATCTCCACAGCCTATACGGACAAAAGCTTTTTACTTGCGGCTGTCGAACTTGGATTGACACGATACCTGATCAAACCTATTATAAGTTCCGAATTGATAGAGGCGCTAAACAAAGCAATTGATGAATCCAGAAGAATCAAAGATAAAAATATAATATCACTAGGTAACGGTTTTATATATAACAGTGAAAAACATCTACTTTTATATAAGGACTCTCCCGTAGAACTAAGAAGAAAAGAGATGCGTCTTTTGGAGTTTTTTATAAAACATCCTGACGAAATAATCACTTATGAGATATTACAGTATGATGTTTGGGAAAATACTCCTATGAGTAAAGATGCTGTTCGCGCACAGATCAAAAATATCCGTAAAAAACTCTATAGCGATCTTATCACCAATGTTACAGCCATCGGTTATAAATTCAACCTTAAGAGAGAATAGATGACCAATTTGTCTTCGATTGCCCGTAAAGAATCCTTTGATATTCCCTCTTCTGCAAATATTTACGATGCAATGGCGTGTATGCTTGATAACGGTAACGGCAGTGCAGTACTGATAGAAGATAAAAAACCGGTTGGAATTGTTACCGAAAGCCTGATTATAGAAAAGCTTAATAAAAATTTTAACTTTGCTCTGCCTGTCAAAAGTATCGCCACAACACCTGTTATCACTGTTTTGTCAAATCGTCCGGTGGAATCGGCATTTGATATAATGATTTCCAATAATATTCGCCGTATTGTTGTAGTAAATGAAAAAAACCATTATGCAGGTGTTGTTTTACAAGAGGATCTGTTTGCCTTTTTGGAAGAAGATGTTTATAAAGTAGATCTGAAAATTGCAGACATCATTAAAAAAGACAAAGATATAGTTACTCTTTATGATAATGCATCCTTATACGATGCACTGCATCTGATGCATGAGATTCATATCGGTTCTGTTGTCATTTTGAACAACAGGGGTAAAGTGGCGGGTATCATAACGGAAAAGGATATTCTATCTGCCAGTTACGGGGGATTTGATCTGTATAAAAGTGTCTGTGATGTAATGTCTTCACCTGTTATAACCGTTTGCAGTGAATCTTTGGTGATAGAAGCTATCGACATAATGAAAAAATGTTCAATAAGAAGACTTTTGGTTACCGACAACAACGGCAAAGCACTCTCTTTATTGACAAACAGAGATATATTCCGCCATATAAAAGGCAATTTGGCGCGTATGCTTGAAATAAAACTAAGACATGCAAAAGAGATTATGGATATGCTCCCCGAAGCCATTCTTGAAATTTTTGATATACCCGGATATCAGGTGATACACTGGATGAACAAACGGGCGGTTAAAATTTTCGGATTAAATTTTTTAGAACAACCTCCTCATAAGCTTCTTGGTCATAAATCCTGGAACAAGATATATAAATCACTCCTTCAAAATCACACCATCAAAGGAGTAAGAGTATCGATAGATGAAAAAAGTTTTGAATTTTCAGGAGCACTCTCTATCAATCTCAACAGCCGTTATATTAAACTGATAGCAAAGGATATTACCGAACATGAAAGCATAAAATCACATCTTAAAGATAAGGTAAATTATGAAATACAAAGGAGAATGGAAAATGAATATCTATTGATGCAGCAATCAAGGTTGGCATCTATGGGAGAGATGATAGGTTTTATAGCCCACCAGTGGAGACAGCCTTTGGCACAGCTTGGAGGAGTTTTTATGAATATTGAATCCGCCTTTGCATTTGGTGAATTGAATGAAGAGTATTTGATGCAAAAGGTCAAAGAGGGCAATAATATGATCAAATATATGTCTCAGACCATTGATGATTTTCGTCTCTTTTTTGAACCGAGTCGTTGCAGAGAAAGTTTTGATGTTGTCAAGGTCATAAAACATACGGTCGGTATTGTCAGGGCATCTTTAAATTATTACCGTATAAATCTGAAATTCACCTCTGTAAAAAATTCTTTTTTTACAAAAGGATATCAAAATGAATTTGCCCAGGTTATATTAAATCTGCTCAATAATGCCAAAGATATGCTGATTGAAAATCAGATAAAATTTCCTGTTGTTTATATCGAAGTTTTCAAACAAAACAAAGATATATTGATCAAAATCCATGATAATGCAGGAGGTGTGCGAGAGGATATCATAGATAAAATATTTGAACCGTACATTACTACAAAAGGAGACAAAGGAGGCATAGGCATAGGACTCTATATCAGCCGTCTGATCATTGAAAACAGAATGAACGGTTCTATCAGTGTCAAAAATCAAAACAAAGGAGCCAATTTTATCATAAAAGTACCTTCCTCTGACTGATTTTTTTATAAAAAGTATTTCACAACTATTACATTTTTTTATTCTATAATATTTTTTACAGTCAATTACAGAAAGGATAAGTCATGAATTACCCTACTTTCCCCGAAAATTGCAAATCTTTGTTATGCAAATATTTAACTCCAGAAATTGTATGGCAACTAAAAGACAAACAGACATCTTACGGTTTTACACTCAAAGAGGTTATTAATTCGGGAGTTTTGAATATTGACAGCGGTATAGGCGTTTATGCCGGAGATGAAGAGTCATATTCGGTTTTTGCTCCTCTTTTTGATCCCATAATAGAAGATTATCACGGATTTGGAAAAGAGGACAAACATGTCAGCAATCTAAATCCCGATGATTTAAATGCTCCAAATCCTGATCCAAACGGAGAGTTTATTATCTCCACCCGTATCAGAGTAGGCAGGAATCTTCACTGTTTTCCTCTTGGAACAAATATATCAAAAAGAGAGAGACTGATAGTGGAGTGTATGATTTCAGATGCTCTTAAATCATTGGACGGTGAACTCAAAGGGCAATATTATCCTCTTGCTGGAATGAGTAAAAATATTCAGGAAAAACTTATCAAAGATCACTTTCTTTTCAAAGAAGGAGATCGGTTTTTGGAAGCTGCCGGACTTAATCGTGACTGGCCACAAGGCAGAGGAATCTATCATAACGAGAATAAAACTTTCCTTGTATGGGTAAACGAGGAGGATGAACTTCGCATTATCTCCATGCAGAGGGGTGGTGATATAAAAGAGGTTTTTACAAGATTGACAAAGGCCATCTTCTCTTTGGAAAAGAAGCTTACATTTGCATTTGACGAGCATTTGGGATATATTACCAGTTGTCCGACAAATTTGGGTACGGCAATGAGAGCAAGTGTTCATATCAAATTACCCAAACTTTCAAGAGAGATGAAAAAATTCAAAGAGATCACGGATAAACATCATTTGCAAATAAGAGGTATTCACGGAGAACACAGTGAGAGTGAAGAGGGTATATATGATATCAGTAACAAAAGAAGACTCGGTATCAGTGAAGTGGAGTGCGTACAGGATATGTATAATGGTGTTGTGGATCTGATTTTGGCTGAAAAATCTATCCGATAAATTAAAGAGGATGGAACACCTCATCCTCTTTTATAACAATTATTAATAACTTCTTTTTTTACTAATCATTAGGAAAATTTATTTCGTTTTTTCACATTTTTTAATAAAAATAACTATTTATAATCTATATAACTATTATAAAAACAAATATTAAGCTATAAGTAAAACTAAATGTGTTATGCTTTTTGCAACATTATTTTTTAAGGAGAATTAATGGAGCGTAGAGAACTTGATAAAATGATCGAAATCATCGATCAGGAGGTAAAAAAACAAGGTATTTCAAGAAGAGATGCTATAAAAATGGCACTTGCCGGTTCTGCTGCTTTTATGGCAGGTACAACTAATGCAAATGCGGCCACAAAGGCACAGGCAGCAGATGTAAAAGGCAAAATTCTTATCGTAGGCGGTGGTCTCGCCGGTATGTCAACTGCAGCCAGACTTACCAATTCACTAAGTAATCCTGATATTACCGTTATAGAACCAAATGAGATAAGCGTATCTTATCAACCCGGTCAGACACTGGTCGGAAGCGGTATATGGAAAAAGAGTGATATCATTTATAATACAAAAGACTTTGTTCCAAGTGGTACAAAATGGATAAAAGATAAAGTTGTAGAATTTGATCCGGATAATAATAAAGTTAAAACCGCAGGTGGGAAAGAGGTAGCATACGATTTTATGATAATTGCTACCGGTTTGGTTCTTGATTATGGAAGAATCAAAGGATTGGAAGGCTATACAACTTCACTTGGTGATCACAGTTCTGTAAGTAAAATAGTAGGTAAAAACGGAATCAGTTCAATCTATTTTGCAGACGGTGCAGTGCAAACCTGGGAAAATATGCAAAAGTTTATAAATGATGCAAAAAGCGGCAAAAAAGTAAGAGGTGTATTTACCCACCCTAACACTCCCATAAAGTGTGGCGGTGCTCCTAAAAAGATTATGTATTTGACCGATGCAAGACTAAGAGAAGCCGGAGCAAGGGATAACGCCGAGTTGATTTTTTATCCAAACGGTAGTAAAATGTTTGGTGTTCCTGAATATCACCACGCTATTGTGAAACAATTTGAAGCAAGAGATATGAAATGGAACTACAGACATAATCTTATAGCCGTAGATCCAGATGCGAAAGTTGCTACATTTAACAGACACTGGAAAGAAAAAGGTCCATGGGATGAGGATATAGAGGATTATTCTATTGTTATGAAAAGCAAAGAGGTAGAAGTTCCCTTTGATTTTATACATATTACACCACCTATGAAAGCACCTGATGAAGTGGGTAAATCTCCGATAGGCAGTTCTAAAGGCTGGGTACCGGTTACAAAAGAGACACTTCAACATGTAAAATTTAAAAATGTATTTGCATTGGGTGATATAGCTGCCGTACCTATGGGTAAAACCGGCGGAAGTGCAAGAAAACAGTATAAAGTGGTAGTTGATAACCTGATAGCGGTTGCAAACGGCAAAGAGCCTACAAGTCAATATGGCGGCTATACGGTATGTCCTTTGATTACAAGTATAGGAACAGTAATGCTTGCGGAATTTGACTGGTCAAGAAAACCTACACCTTCATTTCCTCTTGATCCGACACAAGAGAGATGGATTTGGTGGTTATTAAAAGTATATGCTCTTAAACCGATGACTATTTACGGTATGCTTTCAGGTAGAGCGTAATAAATAAAAAAATAAAGGAGAAACTATGAGAAAAATCAATTTAACTATATTGGCTGTGTCTGCACTATTGATATTTGCAGGATGTTCTTCAAATACGGAAAACGCAGGAGAGAAGAAAACATATAGTAAAACTCCGGCAGAGGTTTATAAAGGATCTTGCGTAAAATGTCATGGTGAACACGGTGAAGGCAATCCTAAAAAGAAAGCTCCCGCGCTTAATGACAAACAAGAGCAGGAATTGGAACTTGATCTGTACGATGTAAAAAACGGTGGTTTAAATCAATCTTCCGGTACAGAACATGATGTTATGGAACATAACATGAAAAAATTGATTGAAAAAGGTTATGATTACGATATCAAAGCTATGGCTCAATATTTAGAGAAAACTTTTTATAAAAAACCTCAGTAATCTTCAATTATAAGTTAGAAGGATTATGGATAAATAATCATAATCCTTCTTTTTCTAATAAAATCATAATAATATAAATGATAAACTTATAAGAATATATAATTTTTCATTATAGGAATTCTTATGAATAAAAAGCCCGGATATGTATTTGTTTGGCCTATTAGTACAAGGATTATCCATTGGATGATAGCTCTCTCTTTTATAGCGGCATTTTATACCTCTTTTCATGAAGAGGAGTTGCATAGCCATGTTGCTTTTGGTTTTATATTCGGTGTTATGCTTATTTATAGGATTATATGGGGATTTGTAGGTCCCAGATATGCAACATTCAACACTTTTAAATTAAGCCTTCCCCAACTCAAATACTATTTTGTAGAAAAAGTGAAAAACAGGTGGAGAAAGATACCTCCAGGTCATAATCCCGCTTCAAGCTGGTACACCATACTTGTATTGTCTATAGGTTTTATCATTGTCGCGTCAGGATTGATCCTGTATGGTGTGCAAGAGGCCAAAGGGCTTTTGATGTTTTTAAATGACAAATACTATTCTCACATGAATATTCTGTTTTATATTCATAAATATTCGGCTTATTTCTTGGCAGCATGGGCTGTTATTCATATAACCGGTGTATTGATAGAGCAGTTTTATCATAAAACCAGTATGGTTTTTGCAATGATTACAGGTTACAAGAAAAGTGAAGGTGAAGATACGGAAGTAAGAACATTGCTTAGTTTTTTCGCCTATATGATGATTTTTATCGCTATTGGTGTCTATTTTTTTATTATCAGCAGTGATTACAACTTTTTGACTCTGAGTAAATTCGGCAGAGTACACTATGAAGAAGAGAGTCCTGTTTTTGTAAAAGAGTGTGGTGAGTGCCACAATCTTTATCCTCCGTTTTTACTGCCTCAAAAATCATGGAAAAGAATCATGGATGATCTGAAAAACCATTTTGGCAGAGAGATTACGGAGGCAAATATATCAAAAAGCAAACAAGCTTCCATAAGAGAATTTTTGTATGAAAACAGTGCAGAACATTCAACAAGAGAATCTTCAGTTAAGATATTAAAGTCATTGGGGGATAAATGGAGACCAAAAGCAATTACAAAAACCCCTTATTGGAGAGCAACGCATAAACATATTCCAAGATCTGTTTTTAAAAGCAAAAAGGTAAAAGACAGATCCAACTGTAAAGCCTGTCATAAAGGTTTTGAAGAGGGTATATTAGACGATATGAAAATAATTTACCCTTTTAAAAAATAAAAATTTTCAGTTCATACCAGGAGGTATTTTAAAGTGAATATTAAAAAAGAATTATTAATATATTTTGCTATTATAGTTATCGTGGCTATTGTTCAACATCCTGATTTTTTAACTGCTCCGATAGATAGAGTTTCCAAACTGCCCTCTTCTGTTGTTTACGGAATGGGACCTTTTCATCCTCTTGGCTTTGGTTTGATAGGCTATGCTGTTATAGGTATCTTAAGACTCATCATAGCAGGAACTAAAAAAGTATTTAGGAGAAGTTAGCCTAAAAAAGAGACAGACTCTCTTTACAGAGAGTTTGCCATGATGATGTAACATTCAGATCGCTGCACTGTCGAAAAAGGCTTTTTGCCTCCTTCCTTTTATCCAGCTTCAAAGCCAGTTCCGCCAAAATGTATAAAGCTCTTGCTTTTTGTTTTTTGCCTATCTTTCTGTTTAGAAGGTTTTGAGTTGCTTTGTACGCCTTTTTATTTTCATTCAGTCTTTTTAGGGTATCTATATAGATAAACTCTATTTTGGGCGTAAGGGTATAAATCCTGTATCTGTTTTGAAGATCTATAATCTTTTTTGAAAACTGCTTGGCAATCAGATCACTCTTTTTGGCAAAAGCACTTTTAGCTATTTCATAAAAGGGATCGATATTTTTAAAACTGTTTGGAAAACGCTTTTCTATCTCTTTTACGGCTGAAAGTTTCTCTTCAAACGAACCTGTTTTTGAGATGATGTTAAAACACAGATAGGGAAGTTCTTTGTATCTGTTTGATTTGAGTATTTTTTGTAAAGTTTTCAGATCGGCACAGACTTCAGCCGCTTTATCAAAGTAGTGTAACTTTGAGAGAATTTTTATACCCAGATACAGCCATTTTTCCTTTTCCCTCAAATCTTTGCTGTTTTTGTTTCTCTTAAAAATTTTATATGCGTTTTGATATTTTCCAAGTTTCATATAGCATTGAAAAAGTTTTTCATCCTGATCTTTTTTCAATTTTACTTTGTATTTGTCGATTAAAAAATCGGCTTTTTTGCAGGAATTTTTTTTGAGATTTAAAACAGTATTTTTATATGCAGCCTCTTTTATGATATCGGCACTCTCTTTTTCTCTTTTTTTGATTGATTTTAAAGTTCTGTCCATTTTTAAAACTTCATCGTATCTTTTTAACTCAAGAAGCAGTTTGGCTTTTTCTATAACGGCTCTATCTTGAACATCTTTGTCTTTTGTATAGTTTTTGATGATATAATCATACTGTTTGAGAGTTTTTGTAATATTGCCGTCTTTTTTGTCAAATACCAAAAGATCCAGTCTCTCTTTTACAAAATCGCTGTATTCTCCGTAAGGATATCTTTTTAGATACTCTTTGTAATACTTATAGGCTTTTTGCTTGTCGCCACCCCTGTCCGTCCAATAGGCTCTGTTTTTAAACAGCTCCTCATAAATCATATCTTTTTTGCTTATTTTTTTTATCAGTTTTTCGGCGATTTTTGCCGCAACGCTTTCCAAACCGTTAGCCGCCAGTTTTTGAGCGATATTATAGGCATTTACTCTATCTTGCAGATAATAGTCTGGATTTGCTTTAATTATTTTGTCAAAATACTCTTTGGCATCTTTAAACTTTTTTAGATCAAAATAGAGCCATGCTATCCGATCTGCGGCCAAAGATGCAACAGAGATATCTTTTGTGTTGAAAAAAACCTCTTTGTAAATTTCCAAAGCCTTTTTCTTTCTGGCTTCGGCAAAAGTATCAGCCAGATAGATTTTACCAAGCTGTGTAAACTTGCTCTCTTTGTATTCGCCGGTTAAAACATTCAGATAATAAAGAGCATTTTTTTTCAAACCGATATGAAGATATGCCTTTGACAAAAGCATAAGTACTTCAGGAAGATTTTGATCAGACGGATGTGCCTTTATCCATTTTTTTGCAATTTTCTCCAAATCATTGTATGATACTTTCATATCGGATTTTTTTACATCGGGACCTGATAAAAATTTATCTATAGCTCTCATCTTTAAAAGTAAAATTTCACTCTTAAAAAGGGAATCTGGTTCTCTTTTTCTTATAAAATCGACCTGTTTTATAACACTTTCATAATCTTTTTCATCAAACAGTTTTTTAAGTTTCAGATATGGTTTTATATCTCTTTTGTTGTCATAGTTGATAGGTTTTGAAGAGGTGTCAAGCGCTCCCACAAAAGGAGTCAAAAGATATTCATACTCCACTGGAAAGTTTATCCCCTCTTCTTTGCTCTCTTTTAGATAAGAGAGAGATTTTTTAAATCCCGCAATCTGCCAGTGTTTATAAAAGTTCTTTTTATATGAAAATATCTCTTTGCTTTTTGAGAGATCGGTATATACGGGAATTAGTTTTGAATTGTATTTTGGTTCTATTTTGAGAATAAAACTATTTTGGTTATGCTTAAAAAAAATCTTGAAAAAACGGCTTTTTTTAACATACTCTTTATATTTGATACTCTTTTGTATGCTACATTGATAATAGTACCTCTCTATATTCTCCCTTATTTTTATGCATGAAAAAGGCTGATTATCTTTAATATGTAAAATCTCAAAAATTTGATTATTCTCTTTTGCCGTATTTATGACAATTTCAAGAGAGAAGAGAGAAACACAATAGAGAAAAAGGATAAAAAGAGATCTCATTTAAAAAAAAGGCAGGAGTTTTTAAACTCCTGTCTTGTTGTCTTGTATAGTATATTAAAATCCACTTGCTTTGACATAAGCGGTAATAACCTCAAGAAGAGGATTTACCAACAAAATAGCAAACAGCGTAATTACAGTGGAAAATCCGATAATGGTTTTTAATGCCATAGAAGCATTTTTTATATATATGGTTCCTTCATTGGATACAGGATCATATAAAAACATATACACTATAAGTTTCAGATAATAGTAAACCGATATCGCACTGTTGATTGCCATGATAACCGCAAGTCCTACAAAACCGCTGTTCACAGCTGCTCCCATTAGGTAAAGTTTTCCCCAAAAGAGAGAGAAAGGAGGAACACCTGCCAAAGAGAGCATAAAAAGAGCCATGATAACCGCACCCATTGGCATAATCGAGATCATTCCTGAAAATTTTGTAAAAGGGTGATCGTATCTGTCATGCCAGATTTTGTCTTTGTGTCTTGAAACCCAAAGCATGGCAAACGCTCCAAGGTTTGTAAACAAAAAGAGTATCCAGTACAAAAACAGAGCGCTGTTGGCCTGTGTTGTTCCTATCATGATAGCACTCATAACAAAACCTGCATGGCTGATAGAGCTGTATGCAAGCATTCTTTTGACATCCTGTTGCACAAGTGCCATTATGTTTGTCAAAGTCATTGTAACTACTGCTACTATATAAAGAATATTTTGTACCCATGCGATATCTGCATGTACCAAAAATTCAAAAAGTCTCATGGCAACTACAAAACCGGAAATTTTAGGTACGATTGACATATAACCTGCCATTGCGGCACTTGATCCCTCATAAACATCCGGTGTCCATGTATGAAAAGGCACCTGGGAGAGTTTGAATCCCAACGATGCAAGTAAAAATGCCACTGCCGCCAAGATACCGACAATAGGTTGATAATTTCTCGCTTCCAAAATCTCTGCTATTTTATTGATCTCGACACTTCCGGTCATTGCATACAGAATCAAAGAACCCATTACAAAAAATCCTGCCGCCATAGCTCCCATTGTGAAGTACTTTATAGCCGCTTCAAAAGATCTTATTCTGTTATGCATGGCTATCAATGTATAAAGGGCTAAACTGCCAAGTTCCAAACCTATAAAGATGAGGATTAGATTATCACTTGATACCATAAACTGAAAACCGGATATCATAAATAAAAAGAGTGCAAAAAACTCAGGAAACGAATATTCGTGAAATCTTTTGGATGTCAACGCAAGCGGCGCAAAAAGCATAGAAGCAAAAAGAATAACCGCCTGTCCAAGTATCGATATTCCATCAACCAACATTACATCAAAAAATCCTCTTGAAGCTCCCTGATATCCCAAAACCGCCCCTAAATCCAGTATAAGGAAAAGGACGCTCAATATTACATACAGCTGCTTTGAGAGATTTTTGACGATTAGATCGATACACAATATAATTAAACCGCCACTTATTAAAATCAGCATCGGAGCTAGTGTAGCTAAATTTAACGATGCTAAACTTACTGAAATTGGCTCTAACATTATTTAGCCTCCTCGATGCGATTAACTCTGCTAATTAGCTCTTTTGCATCTTTTGTTATTGATTTTTTCTCCATTAACTGGATCATGTTTTTAACACTGTTGTCTATCGGATCCAAAACCGGTTTTGGATAGATACCAAGATATGCCACCAACAAAACCAAAGGAATCATGGAAGTAAGTTCCATGGCATTTAGATCTTTTAAACCTCTGTTTTTCTCGTTCGTAACCTCTCCGAAAAACGACTTTTTATAAAGAGAGAGCATATAAACGGCACCCAAAATGATACCTGTTCCCGCCAAAAAGGTCATAACCGGAGAAACTTTATAAAAACCTATCAAGGATAAAAATTCACCGACAAAACCGATAGTCAAAGGAAGTCCGACCGAAGCCATCATCATAATACCAAAGATTACGGCATATTTTGGCATGATGGATGCCAATCCCCCAAATTCACTCATCATTTTTGTATGAGTTCTGTCATAGATCATACCTACCAACATAAACAGCGCCCCACTGACAATACCGTGACTTAACATCAAAAAGATTGAACCGGTAATTCCCTCACTGTTCATAGCAAAGGTTCCTATGACGATAATACCCATGTGGGATATGGAACTATAAGCGATAACCTGTTTCATGTCCTTTTGCGCATAGGCTATCATTGCCGTAAATATAACCATGATGATAGAGATGATTGCAACCGGTGTTATAAAATGCACAGCCGCATCTGGAAACATCGGAAGAGAAAATCTTACAAATCCGTAAGTACCCATTTTCAAAAGTACTGCCGCAAGTATCACAGAACCGATGGTAGGAGCCTGTCCGTGAGCATACGGAAGCCATGTGTGAAACGGAAACATCGGAACTTTGATCGCAAATCCGATAAAAAAGGCTGCAAACAGCCAAAGCTGCAAATCATAAGGCACAACAAGCATCTGCCAATCCGGGATAGCAAAACTCCAAACACCGGTAGCCTGATAATACAGATAAGCCATATACAAGATACCCACAAGCATAATCATTGAGCCGGCAAATGTATATAGGAAAAATTTTACTGCTGCATAAATTCTAAGTTTTGCTCCCCATGCGCCGATAATATAGAGCATCGGTACGAGTGAAAGCTCCCAGAATATATAAAAAAGTATGACATCCAAAGAGGCAAATACACCCACCATTGTCATTTCCAAAAAGAGTATGGAAACAATAAGGTTTTTTACACTCTTAGTAATGGAAAGACCTATAAGAGCAATAAGGGTCATAAATGTACTTAAAATAATCAAAAAGAGTGAAATTCCGTCCACTCCAAGAAAATAGCTAATACCGTAGTGAGGTATCAACATTATCTGCTCTACAAATTGAAAGCCGGGATTTGCAGCATCAAATCCGAGCCATAAGACAAGAGATAGAACAAATTCGATAGAAGCTACGGTTATACCGTAAGTCCTTATACTCTTTTGATCTACCAAAAAACCAAACATTCCCGATAATGCGGGAAATAATATTAATAAAGTTAATATAGAATCCATCTACCAGCTCCTTATATGATTGCTGCTATCAATAGAACAATCAAACCGATTGCCATCCAGCGTAACATTTTTGAAAGATTACCGCTTTGCATCGCTCTTGCTTTATCACCTGAAACATACAGGAAGTTACCTATAAAATCAACGGTAGCATCCACAATTTTAAGATCTATCTTCTTCCATGCTATATCAGAAAGTTCTGCATACGGTTTACAGATAACAGTGTCATAAATTTGCGGAATATAGTACTGATTGATTAGCAGTTTATATATCCATGTATCTTCCCATTTCTTTGAAAAGCCACCCTTGTTGTATTTGTAAACCGCAAATAAAATACCGCTCAATGCTATAACCGTAGTAATGGCAATCAGAACATATTCTATAAAATGAGGCTCTATATGCGTTTCATACGCAGGTAAGAGTTCAGTCACATAATGCATAAAAGAGTGTTCAAAGAAACCTGAGATTACGGCCAATACACCAAGCGGTGCCATTGACCACAATACAAATGCATAAACTTCATGAGGATGAAAACCAAATCTTTTATACTCTTTTTTACCGAAAAATACAAGCATAACAAGTCTGAAACTGTAAAATGCAGTCAAACCCGCACCTATCCACAACATGAACCATAAAATATAGGTATGTTCGCTAAATGCAACTTCCAAAATCTTGTCTTTGGAGAAAAATCCCGCAAACGGATAAATACCGGCAAGTGCAAGTGATGCGATTGTCATTAGGATTGCAGTCCATTTCATCGTTTCAAAAAGACCGCCCATCTTCTTGATATTCAGTTCGTCATCCATTGCATGCATTACATTACCTGCACCCAAAAAGAGCAGTGATTTAAAGAATGCATGAGTCATCAGATGAAAAAGCGCTACCCAGTATGCTCCAAGACCTGCCGCAACAAACATATATCCAAGCTGTGAAAGTGTAGAGTATGCGATAATCTTTTTCAAGTCGTTATTGACAAGTGCCATTGTAGCTGCAAAAACGGCAACAAAAGCACCAAGACTTGCTACAAACATCCCGACTCCCGGAACCAGAGAGAAAACATCGTTTGCTCTGATAACAAGATATACACCCGCAGTAACCATTGTAGCGGCATGAATCAGAGCCGAAACGGGAGTTGGACCCTCCATCGCGTCTGCAAGCCATGTATGAAGAGGAAACTGTGCCGATTTACCCATGGCACCTATAAACAAAAAGATTCCTATCAAAGATACGATAGAGAGATCAACATGTGGAATTTTCTCAAATACAACATCATAATTTAAAGATCCTACATTCCAGTAGATAAGGAAAAGTCCGATTAACATTCCAAGATCGGCGATCCTGTTCATGATAAATGCTTCGTTTGCCGCCCATGAAGGACTGATGGCAGGATAAATCTCTCTTGGAAGATCTTTTTTGTGATACCAAAAACCAATCAAAAGCCATGAACAAAGACCGACACCTTCCCATCCGATAAACAGACCCAAAAAGTTATCACTCATTACCAAAATAAGCATTGAGAACACAAATGCCGAAAGATATGAGAAAAATCTGTTAAAACCTTTATCATGATCCATATATCCGATGGAGTAAACATGAACCATAGCCGAAACGGTCGTAACCGTAACCATCATAATAACCGATACCTGATCGGCTATAAAACCAAAATCAATATCAAAATTTCCGGCGCTTATCCAATCCATCATCTTAACATGAACTATATGTTCCCCGTCCACATGATTTAGAAGAATAAGGGAACTAAAAAGTGAAACAAACAGCAGTGCGGATGTAACAATACCGGTTATAAGATTTTTCTTTTTCTCACCAAAGGCCGCCGCAAAAAGTGAGCCTACAAGAGGTGCAAAAAGAGTTATATATACATATTTTTCCATATTCTACCCTTTCATTGACTGCAACGAATCAAGATCGATGGTCTGTTTTCTTTTGTACCATATAACCAGCAACCCTAAACCAACCGCCACTTCACTGGCAGCAACGGCAATAATGAAAAAAGCAAACATCTGTCCGCTTAAATCACCTATATAATTTGAAACTGCCACAAAACCCAAATTTGCAGCATTTAGCATAATTTCCGTAGAGAAAAAAAGCATCAGAAGATTTTTTCTTCTAATAACTCCGAGCATCCCTATCGCAAATAAAATCCCCGATAATACAAGATAGTGTGTTAGGGTTATCATTTTGCATCCTTTAAATCAAACTCTTCAGCTTCTATTTTTTTATCATATTCATGATTTAAAGTTATACTCTCATCCATCCTTTTGCTGACAAGAATTATACCCGCTATCATGGCAACCAAAAGAAGTACAGCCGCCACTTCAAAAGGGATGAGATATTTTGTAAACAGAACATATCCGACCATTTGGGGATTTGATACACCCGGCATTGTCGGATAGAGCGCTTCTATATGCGTTGATACAAACGGAGCACCCATGATAACCACCAAAAGAATTACCGACAGAATAGAAAGAGTCAAAATCATCTTCGTACTGTCGATATTCTCTTTTACATCTTTTGTCGTATCAAAAAACATCATACCAAATGCATACAGAGCCATCACCGCACCTCCGTAAACTATGATCTGAACTACTCCCATAAAATCGGCATTTAACATAAAGAAAAACGCCGCTATAAAGATCATACCGCCTCCCAATGCACTCATCGAATAGAGAGCATTTTTACTCAAAACTACTATTAAAAACATTGCAATTGTCAAAATTGCAAACAGATAAAAGGCTATCGCTTCAAACATCATATACCCCTAATACGCCAAAGGTGTTTTTTTCACGGTTTCATCGGCATTATTGCTAAGTGCACCAAAGCCCGGAAATTCTTGTTGTTTACCCGCTTTAAAGATATCGATAGGCGTTAGCATATCCTCTCTCAATCCAAAATGGGCTCTTTGCTCACTTGCATTCTCATAATCGCTTCCATGAACGATAGCAAGTTCAGGACAAACCTCCGCACAGTATCCGCAGAAAATACATCTTCCGAAATTTATCGAATACTCCGTTACCTCTTTTCTACTGTTTTCATCTATCTTGGTATCGATTCTGATACAGTTTGCGATACATATCTTTTCGCATAAACCGCATCCGATACATCTTTCATTCCCGCTTTCAAAAAGTCTCAAAAGCTTGTGAATAGCTCTGTATCTTGGAGCTATCGGAAGTTTTTCCAGCGGATATTGCACAGTATGAATATTGAACTTTATCATCTCTCTGAAAACTATCCAAAGACCTACAAACAGTTCACAGTTGAAAGTTCTTTTTACAACTCTTTTAAATTTATCCCATGGTGAATGCGGGATTGGCTCTACTTTTACATATCTGTAATCGTTAGAAATATCCCGATTGTTATAATTTTTTAAATCCATCTGCCCCTCCTACATCATCACTATGCCGGTAATTAATATATTAACTACGGCAATAGGCATCAATACTTTCCAAAACAGCCACATTAACTGATCAGGTCTTACATGAGGCCAAGCTGCTCTTACCCATAAAAACAGGAATATGAAAAACGATACTTTAATAAGTATCATGATGCCTCCGGGTATAATCCATAAAGGATTAAAACCGCCCAAGAAAATGATACTTACCAAAAAGGCAACCGTAAACATATTCGCATATTCGCCTATAAAAAACAGACCCCATCTCATACCCGAATATTCGGTAGCATAACCGGAAACTATCTCCGCCTCATGTTCCAAAAGATCAAACGGCGTTCTGTTTGTTTCGGCATATCCTGAAAACAAAAAGAGTAAAAATGCTATCGGCTGACTCCAGACAAGCCAGTTTCCTATACCACCGGACTGATAGTTGTTGATGTCTATCAAAGACAAAGATCCAACCATCATCAAAGGAGCTATTATAGAGAGTCCCGTTACAACCTCAAAAGAGAGAAACTGTATAACTGTTCTTGCAGCTCCAAGCAAAGACCATTTGTTGTTAGATGCCATACCCGAAAGCAAAGGAGCATACATACCAACAGCCATAACGCCCAGTACATATAAAACACCTACATTGATATCTGCAACTATCGGTTGTATCTTGGTTCCGAACATTTCAAATTCGGGCAAAAACGGAACAGCCGCCATCGCCGTAAACGCACTTGCCGCAGCAATAACCGGCGCAATTTTGAATATCGGTTTTATTGAATTTTGAGGTACGATATCCTCTTTTGAAAAGAGCTTGATACCGTCTGCCAAAACCTGAAGTACTCCGTAAGGGCCGACATTCATAGGTCCCAGTCTTCTTTGCATAAAAGCCAGAACCTTTCTTTCAATATATGTCGTAAAGCCCGCCAATGCTGAAAAAACCAACAGGATCACTACCAGCTTGACCACTGTTTCGATTATAAAACTTGTTGTTGAACACATGCTCTACACCTTTTTAATTGATACTTTTGCAAATC
Organism: uncultured Campylobacterales bacterium; assembly: GCA_964450755.1. GTDB lineage: Bacteria > Campylobacterota > Campylobacteria > Campylobacterales > JAADDG01 > JAADDG01. Next base: position 21,139 of record CAYVDJ010000026.1, on the reverse strand, counting down.
TATATTTAGAAGTAAAAATCTTCGATAGATCCAGACTTTTGTCAAAAGTAGGAAGATAAGGAATCTTGCCGCTTATCTGTTTATCTACTTTCACCTTTAACTCTATTGCTCCTTTTTCTCCCTCAATCGATACTTTTTGCCCCTCTTGCAACTCTCTCTCATTTAGAAAATCCTCTGAAACATACAAAGACGGTTCTTCATGAAGTTGATGAGCTTTGTTTGTAAAAGGGCTGAATTGATTGATTGGATTTGATCTGTAAACGATATCACCTTCAAAATCTTCGATATCAGAGATTTTGTCAAACTCTATCTCCTCTTGTACCTCTCTCTCTTCAAGCAGATATCCTCTTAGTTCATTGCCTCCGTTATCAAAAAAGTTTGGCATAAGATCAAATTCCAAAGGAGTAAATCCATTTTCCTGTGGAAGTTCTTTCGTATAATCTATCGTATATTTTTTTGTTATACCTAAAGCATTTGCAATATCGTTTAGAATATAGCCGTTATATTCCAACGCTGCATTTGTCGGTACCACTCTTTTGTCTATATTTGTAAAAGTACCTTCCTGCTGATTGAGAGCCGGCATATCAAGATCGCCCTCACCCAATGCACTCAGTGTAAAATCTCCCTTTTCATTGTAACCGAGAATATTTTCACCCCTCTCTTCATCCAAATCACAGATTAACGACACTCCAAGAGTATTTGTCTGAGACGGAATAACAACAACGCTAAAATCGGTATATCTCTCAACAGCTCCGGCAAGTCTTGCTATATTTTTACTGTTTTTGTGAGTATAGGCATCTTCACCTATTACCAAAGCAAAAGTATCTTTTTTTGCCAACATCTTCTTAAAAGCTGCTTCAAAATTTTCAGGAAGATTTAGATAATCATCCGTTTTTGCACTCTCAAGTATATCTGTAAGTTCTTTTGGCATACTCTTTTTGTCTCCAAACTGAGAAAGAACAAAACAAAGAGCATACTCTTCAGCACCCGTTTTATGCTCTATTGTCATCATGTTTTTTGCATAGCCGTTAACTATCGGATCTCCTACCGGATGGAAATAAAGTCCGGCACCTTTGTTCATCGTAACGGCATTGTTTATCGCATATCCGGTATTTGGACTGTCATATCTGACGGCCGTTGCGATTGAAACTATAAAATTGCTCTCTTTTATTTTCTTTAAATCACCGCTGTAAAGTTTTTTGCCGCTTACTTTTCCAAATTCGTTTAAAAAATCCTGATAGGCTTTTGCATCTTCATTGACAAGCTTAAGTCCCAGTTTCTCTTTCATTTTTTGGAGTATCAAAGCCTCTTCGTTTGTTATAAAACTGTTAAAAACGATTGTATCGGCTTTTGTTTTTATAAAATCAACAGCTCTGCCGAAAGCCTCTTCATCTTTTTTCTCCACCTCATTTTGAAAATCATATCCAAACCTCGCAGCACCGTTTAAAGAGACATAATGAAAATCATTTGTTACTCTGTATATTTTTTGAGAATTGTCATCTACGCTTTTATGCTTCATCTCATAATAGATCAAAGAGCAATCACTGCTGTGAGGATTTGATGCCGGTACTCTTTTTAACTCCCATGCATTTGTAGTATATTGAAAATCACTGCTTACAAGCGCTCCGACAGGACATACCGAGATACACTCACCACAGTCAGAACACTCCAGCTCACCCGATTTTGAAACCGGTCCTATGAGAGATTTTTGAAGTTTGTTCCACATTGCATAAGAGTCTTTTGGCATCTGATCTTTTAACTCTTTTGGAAGTTTGTCTCCGCCTCTTGGAACAGTTTTTAAAGCGGCATCTCCTATCATATCTTTACAAACTGTAACACATCTTTCACAAACGATACAAAGTCCCGGATCATAATGCATAAGACCCCAGTTTTTACTCTCTCTTTTTGTATCTTTTATAGCGTAGTTTTGTTTATCCACTCCCATATAAAGAGTATAGTTTTGAAGTTCACATTCACCGCTTTGATCGCAGACACCGCATTGAAGAGGATGATTTACATCATAAACCTCCATTATTGCGCGTCTCTCTTTTGCAATCTCTTCATTGTCGGTTATGATATTCATACCGTCTTTTGCTTTTGCATTGCAAGAATAGACTCTCTTATCGTCGGCTTCGACCAAACATACCCTACAGGCAAGTGTAGGAGAACATCCTGTCAGGTAGCAGATAGCCGGTATGAAGATATTGTTTCTTCGCGCTATATTTAAGATAAATTCACCCTCTTTAGCCTTACATTCCTGGCCGTTTATAGTTACTGTAATGTCACTCATGTTTATCCACCTGTTCTATTTTTGCTCTGCTGTACCTGTAAGACGGTGATATAAAATCATCGCATAAACTTATATCAAAAGTATCCAGACGAGCTATCGTTCCTTTCATATCAGGATCGATTTTAAAAATTCTTTGCAAAGTTTTGCCCTCAACTTTTACATTCACGATATCTCCTTCCTTGATCTTTGCCGCTATTGCGAATTGGGAAGATCCGCATAGACATGGCTCCTCTTTTATGCCACCGGCTTTAAAAGTGAAAGGACTAAATTCTAAAACCGGATTGCCAAAGTAGATAACCGTTCCGTCATAACTCTCTATTTCAGCAACTTCTTCCATTTTATTCTCTTTATTAGAAGCAGATATATCTATCCGATATCCCCTGTCATCTTTTTCATGATCGACTCTGTTTTTCAACAAATCAAAATGGATATCCCTAAATCCCTTCTCTTTTGGAAGTTCGTTGGTATAATCTATCGTATAGGTTTTATAAACACCCAACGCATTTGCCAAATCATTAAGACAGTATCCCTCAAATGAGACAGCCACATTCAAAGGAACCACCCTTTTGTCTATATTGGTAATTGTCCCCTCCTGCTGATTAAGAGCCGGTACATCAAGATCTCCGTCTCCCAAAGAGCTTAGGATAAAATCTCCGTATGCGTTATAACCTATCGTTTTATCTCCGGCTTTTTCATCAAGCTCACAGATAAGAGACACACCCAAAGTATTTGTTTTTGAAGGAATAACAAGAATTTCAAATGAAGAGTACTCCTCTATAATACCGGCAATTTTTGCGATATTTTCGGCTCTTGGATGGTTATAGAGATCCTCTCCCAAAACAAGAGTAAAGTTCTCTTTAAATCTCATTTTCCTAACAATCTCTTCCAACTCCTCTTCGCCAAAATTGCTCTCCGCACTCAAATACCCTTCATCCAACGAATCAAAAAACTCTTTTATCTCTTTTGGAAGTTTCTCTTTATCCACAACTTTATCAGCTATCATCGCCAAAATCGCCTCTTCCGAACCCACCTCATATTTTACAAACTGTGTTACGACATTTTGTAAAAGAGGATTTTCCATCGGATGAAGATAGACAACCTCTGTTGAGTATTTCTTGGAAGAAATTGTTATATGATATCTTACCATCGGATTGTCAGAAGCCACATCGGATCCCAAAACCATAATAAAATCACTCTTTGATACTCTGTTTAAATCAGCTTTGTATAAACTTCTTCCGCTTGTTTTTGAAAAGTTTTTCAAAAAGTTTTGATAGGCAAAAGCATCATCATTGACAAGTTTGTATCCGAACTTCTCTTTTAGCTTTTGAAGTATCAAAGCCTCTTCATTCGTAATATAGGAAGAAAATCTAATCGTATCCGCCTCTTTAAAAGCTGTTATGGCTTTTTTGAAAGCTTTTTCATCTTTTTTGGCATTATTTGCAAAATCAAACCCAAATCTTCCCGCACCGCAAAGTGTGGTAAATTCAAAATTGTTTTTGACTCTGTATATTTTTTCCTGGTTATTGTCTTTGCTTTCATGTTTTATGTCATAATATAAAGAACAACCGCTGCTGCAATGCGCACATGCTGAAGGCACCTGTCTTAATTCCCAGGCGTTTGCGCTGTATTTAAAATCCCTGCTGATCAATGCCCCAACCGGGCATACCGCTATACACTCACCGCAGAAAGTACAATCAAGAGTATCAGAGTTTTTAGGAATTATAGATGATTTGTAACCTCCGTATCTTACTTCAATCGCATCATCTCCTATAACTTCGTTACAGGTATGAACACATTTTTCACACATGATACAAAGACTCGGATCATATTGGATATAGTTCCAATCTTTTATCTCTCTTCTTTGATCTTTTGCGCTGAACTCTTGAGAAGAGACTTGAAATTCTATATTTTTGTTTTGAAGATCACACTCACCGCTTTTATCGCATACTCCACACTCCAAAGGGTGATTGACATCATAAAGTTTCATGATGTTTTGTCGATATTTAAACAGGGCGGAAGAATCAGTTTTTATCTTGGCACCCTCTACCGCTCTTTCTTGACAGCTCAAAACAAAGCCGTCCACACCTTCTACTTCTACAACGCACATCCTACATGATGCTATCGGTTTGACTTTTGTCAGATAGCACATTGTAGGAATATAGATCCCCTCTCTTCTTGCTGCGGAAAGTATCGTTTCATTTTTATCGGCAATTATTTTTTTACCGTTTATTTCGTATTTTATCGTTTCCATCATACTGCCACCATTGCTATATAATAACAGCGCATGCACCGCTCGGCTTCACGGATAGCCTGAGTTTTTGTAAATCCGAAATTTACCTCTTTATTGTTTGTTTTTCTCTCATCAACTTCCAGCTTTTTACTTACTTCCCGCGGAAGACCTTTCATCCAGCCTGTAACTTTCTCTTTTTTGTCATAAACCCTTAAAGCTCTTAAGTGGTCTTCCATGATCTCTTCATCGGTTAAAGTTATCTCTCCGCTTCGTACATAGCGGGAGATTACAGAAGCCGCTCTTTTTGCCTGTCCTACGGCATTTACTATCGTCATAGGTCCGTATTCACAGTCTCCTGCCGCAAAGATTCCCTTTCTTGAACTCATATATGTCTTGCCGTCGGTTTTTATCGTTCTCCAGCTTGTCATATCGATCTCCCACTCTTTTGGAAGAAGTGACAAATCGGCATCCTGTGAAACAGCAGGGATTAGATAATCACACTCTATTTCAAAATCAGCCCCCTCTATTTTTTTAAGCTGGGCTCTTCCGCCACCGGGATCTGGAACAAGTTCAAAGCGGTTGATTTTCAGTTTTTTCAAAACATCATTCTCATCTATAATCTCTTCGATAGCCGAGTGAAATATAAATTCTACTCCCTCTTCAACTGCTTCATGATACTCTTCGTAACTTGTATTTCTTATGATTGTTTTTTCATCTCTACGATAAAGCATAATAACTTTTTTTGCATTTGCCCTGATAGAACATCTGACAACATCCATAGAGGTAAAACCTCCTCCTACGCAGACAACGGTTTTACCGGTCAAATCAATAGGATCAGCCAAATTCCATTTGACATTTAGATTTATCTGATCCAAAAACGGAATTGCAGGCCAATACCCTTTTATCTCAGGTCTTTCATTACCGGCTCTTACCTTTTTGGAAAGTCTTGCTCCTGTTGCCACCAAAACAGCATCATACTTTTTTTCAAACTCTACCATCATATCTGCCGTTACTTTGGTATTTAATATAAAATTAACACCCAGACTTTTAACGGCTTCAATATCTTTGTAGTATTTATCATAAGGCATTCTGTATTCGGGAACTCCGACTGCCACTTCTCCTCCAAGAACAGGCAGTTCGTCATAAACATCACACTCTACTCCGTCAAGAGTAAGATAGTATGCCCCTGCAAGTCCTGCCGGTCCTGCGCCTATGATAACGACTTTTTTACCTGTTTTTTCTTTTGGCTTGGTAGGGTGCAGATGTAAAAGGGAATGGTCAGTCTCATAATCAGCACCTATTCTTTTTAATTCCATAATGGATATCGGTTCATCAAGATTTGTTCGTCTGCATTCATCTTCGCAGGGGTGAGGGCAGACACGACCGCATGTATGGGCAAGAGGCATTGTTTTTTTGGTAGCCTTTAAACTGTCATCAAATCTAAGATCTCTAACCCCCTCTATATATGCCGGAATATCCACATGTGCAGGACATGCATCCATACAGGGAGCTGTTATTTTGGCTATATAGGAGATCTCTTTGTCATTATATTTGGGAGAAGATTTTTTTTCATCGATAAGTGATATAAAATCACCCTCAAAATAATCCATTAACTGCAAAAGCGGTATAGGAACGGTTCTTCCTATCTCACATTTGCTTGTTTGAATCATTGTAGAAGAGATCTCTTTTAGATGTTCAAGATCACCCATCTCTCCCTCTCCCCTTGCAATCTTATCAAGAAGGTCATATAAAATTCTTCCTCCCCATCGTCCCGGTGCACATCGTCCACAGGCTTCGGAATATTGCTGATACTGGGCAGCATATTCACAGGCTAATTTAACGACATCCACATCCTCTTTGAAAAGGGCAAAACCGTCCCATCCTATAAATGCTTTGGAATCTATATCCACCGCATAATTTTGGGGAAAAGAGAAAGATGACTCTTTCCACTCCTCTTTAGGAATATCCCGGTTGTCGATTAATTCACCTCGCCACGATGAGAAATAGACTTTGGAGCTCAATTTTCTTTCCTTCTTACGGCGATAGTCCAATCCACTTCATTATATTTTAATGAGTTTAGAAGTTCATGACCGCTCTCTTTGATAAGATCCGCACTTTTTTGAACCGGAGTAAAATCTCCTATTTCAAACATAAAGATAATTACCTCTTTTGGTTTTGCCTCTTTATCTAAAACTTCCAACATCCTCTCATAAAAATCGTCTTTTAGATGCCTTAAATCATATCTTTGCATAGTTGTCTCCGTTTATCTGTCAATCTCGCCGAAAACGATATTTAGATTACCGATTATTGTAACGACATCGGCTATATAATGACCTACAAGAAGTTTTTGTAAAATACTTGTATGCCAAAAACTCGGCGCTCTTAATTTCAGTCTGTATGGATATGGATCACCTTGTGAATTGATGTAAAATCCAAGTTCTCCTTTTGGAGATTCCGTTGCTACATAAACTTCTCCCACAGGCGGTCTCATTCCCTGCGTTACCAAAACAAAATGCTGCATCAAAGAGTAGTTTTGAGTCATAATATCCTCTTTTGGTGCAGATATGTATTGCGGAGCATGAGCCATCAGTTGAGGATCACTCTCTTTATACATAGGAATTAACTGTTTTAGAATTTTGACCGATTCTCTCATCTCCTGCATATAAAGTTTGTATCTTCCGTAACTGTCGCATGTGTCAGTTACCGGTACATCAAAATCAAGCTCATCATAAAGTTCGTAAGGTTCCTCTTTTCTGATATCCCAAGGTATTCCGCTTCCTCTAAGTGTAGGACCTGAACATCCCCAAGACTGCGCCTCTTCCGGAGAGATAACTCCTACATCTTCAAGTCTCATTTTCCAGATTCTGTTCTCATCGAGCAAACCCTCATAATCTTCTATATCTTTTGGAAGTTTGTTTATGAATGTTGCAAGACTCTCAAGCCAACCTTCGGGAAGATCCAAAGGAACACCACCTATTCTTACAGCAGAGTGCGTAAGTCTTGCCCCACAGTAATCTTCCATCAAATCCATGGCAAATTCTCTCTCTCTGAAACAGAACAAAAATACACTCATTGCCCCGACATCAAGTGCGTGAGTCGCCAACCAGAACAGATGTGAAATAATACGGTTTATCTCCAAAAGCATGGTTCTTATTATTTGCGCCCTTCTTGGAGCTTCTATATCTAAAAGCTTTTCTACCGCCAATGCAAATCCGTAGTTATTTGAAGCTGCGGCTATATAATCCATTCTGTCCGTTGTAGGAAGAAATTCGTTATAGATCATATTTTCCGCCATTTTCTCCATACCTCTATGAAGATATCCTATATCCGGTACGGCTTTGACTATCTGCTCACCCTGCAACTCTAAGATAAGTCTTAACTGTCCGTGAGCAGAAGGATGTTGCGGACCGAAGTTAATAACCATCGTATTGTCGTCTCTTTCAAATACAAGATTTTCAAAAAACGGTTGTAATCTGTTTGGATATTCTCTTCTTGGAGTCTCCATGTTATCTTCTCTCTTTCAATGTAATTGATTCATCTTTTTTTAGTTTTTTAATTAAAAATACTCCGCCCTCTTCTTGATAATCCATCAAATCAGTAGGCTCTTTACTCGGTTTTTCACCAAATTTGACCTCATGTTTTATTCTTGCGAAATGTTTTGTATCTCTCTCATTGACATAGGCAGCATCTCTGTTTTCGGGACCGATAATCTCTCTGTAATCTTTTCCGAAAATTTTATCAACTTCATACCATTGAGCTGCTTCATCTCCATGCAGAGGATATGTTTTTCTAAGAGGATGTCCCTGCCAGTCATCAGGCATAAGGATTCTTTTTAGATATGGATGGTTATTGACTTTTACTCCCATCATATCGTACATCTCTCTTTCAGCCCAGTTTGCACTTTTATAAATGTCCTCCACACTCTCTATCGCTTCGTTTTCTTTGATAAAACATTTTACTCTCAATCTTTTTCTTTTGGAGGTGGAAAGCATTTGATAAAAAATCTCAAATTCATTTGATTTTGCAAGCCAGTCAATAGCACTCATTTCACTTAAAAAGTTGTATGAGAGTTTGTCTCTTAAATGAGTCAATACTGCTTTGTTATCCCTGGCATCGATGTAAACAACCATCTGACCTCTTTGGATATAAGCCTCTTTTATCTCAAATTTACTTTTTAAACTTTCAAGATCTTCACTGAAAACCTTATCATCTTCAACAGATTCTTTCGGTATTTGAGGGGCTACCCAAAATCTATCATTATAATAAGCTCTGTTTTGTACATTATCTTTTTCTTGGTATCTTCTCATCACACTAACCTTTTTGGTTTGAGTTTTTGGAATGCACTTTCGCGTCTGATCTGCTTTTGAAGCATCATAACCGCATATTGCAGTGTTTCGGGTCTTGGTGCGCATCCGGGAAGATATATATCCACCGGAATTATCCTGTCAACTCCCTGAACGGTTGCATAGGTGTTAAACATTCCTCCGGTATTTGCGCAACTTCCCATGCTGATAACCCATTTTGGTTCGGTCATCTGATCATAAAGTCTTCTGATAAACTCAGCATGTTTTTTTGTCAAAGTTCCGGCAACAATCATCAAATCCGCCTGTCTGGGACTTGCTCTGAAAATTGTACCGAATCTGTCAAAATCATATCTGCTCGCACCCGATGCCATCATTTCGATAGCGCAACAGGCCAAACCGTAAGTCAATGCCCACAGGGAGTTACTTCTTCCCCACTGTAAAATTTTATCCGCCGTTGTCAAAACTACCGGCAGTCCGCTTTCTTGAAGATATCTTACTTGATGCTGTGCCATTCTAATGCTCCTTTTTTCCATGCATAGATAAAACCGATGGCCAATAGTAGAATAAATAGAATCATTTCAGCAAAACCAAACCATCCTAATACTTTGAAATCTATTGCCCATGGAAACATAAAGATAATCTCTACATCAAAGAGAATAAACAAAAGAGCAAATAGATAAAATTGTGCGGATATGGTATTGGGTTGTTTCGTAACCTCAGGACCACATTCGTAAATTGTAAGTTTAAGCTTTTCGGTATCCAATTTTGCGAGTTTTCTACTCACAAACCTCGATAAAATCGTCGTCCCCGTAAAAGCCAAAGCCGTAACGATTAAAAACAGAAATACCCCAAAATAGGGATGAGCTACCATCATATGACTCATATGCAATCCTTATATAACAAATATTTTTTAGATTTTAGGCCTAATTTTGCGATAAATAACTATATCAAAATATAAATTAATTCTCATTTATTACAAAATGTAATTTTTAGTTGGGGAAAGAATGTAACAAAATGCTACACTCTCTTAGGGTAAAGGTTGTAAAAGTGAGTAGAATTTTTACATAAATCCCATAGATTTGCTTTCTCCGAAAGTTCCGCTTTTTTCTCTTTGGATCATAGGGATAAAATCAGAGATAGAAAATACAGGATTTTCTTTTATGGCAACTTTTAATGCAGTATTTTTAATAATTACCGAAATTTGACCGCCTGTTAAATCATACTTTGCCAAATGGGATATATCAAACTCCTTTTCATATTGTGCTCTTTTTGGTAACATCTTTTTCCAAAGTTCCATCCTCTCTTTTAGAGTCGGTTTTTCAAAAGCTATTTTATAATCAAATCTTCTTGAAAAAGCGGGATCAATATTTTCCAAAAGATTTGTTGTAGCTATCAAAATACCGTTAAATTTTTCAAGCTGTTCAAGAAAGATATTTTGCATTTGGTTATGCATTTTATCCGCACTGCCTCCAACTCCCGTTGATCTTGCGCTTAAAAACTGATCAGCTTCATTGAGTAACAATACCGGTTCGCTCTTTGTCTTTTGGGTAAGCTCTTTATATGTATCAAATATTTTTCTCACATTTTTCTCACTCTCTCCCACATACATAGAGAGGATTTTTGAACAGTCAAAACTTAAAATCTTTTTTTTCAAAGATTTGCCCAAAGAGATAGCTGTCATCGTTTTACCGGTTCCGGGAGGTCCGTAAAAGATAAGTTTTGCATCAATACCTCTTTTTTTATCTTTTATCCCCCACTCTTTTAAAAGATTTTGGACTTTTTTGTCCATTTGACGAAGAATGTTATGTAAAATATCCTTTGTTTTGGGATTTAGAACAACATCATCAAGTGAAGTTTTTGGTTCAATCAGTTCAAAAATATCCTGATCTTTTATAATCATATCAAGCTTTATCTTCTTGGCTCTTTTCTCTTTGTGAGGATGGATGATTTTGTGCAAAACATCTTCTATAACATAAAAGTTTCTTGCCACTCCTCCAAAAGCCGTCAGCATCTCCTCATAATCTATAAGTCCGCTTTCAATGAGTTTTGATCCCTCTTCCAAAAGCGCCCTGTTTTTTATCTTTTCATAATCATCAAAACTTACCAGATCAACAAGAGTATTCATATCTCTTAGACTCTCCAGCTCTCCTGAATACTCCTCTTTTAAAAGAGCCAGAAATATTATCTGCTCTTTTTTATCAAGTTTGTGTTCTTTGAAAAGTCTCTCTACCTCAATGGGTATTTTTGTAACTTTGAGTCTCTCTTCTATTCGGGTTTCAAGAAGCTGAAGTTTGTTTTTCAAACGGTTTATATTTAAAGAATCCTGTGTAAAATTGTGTTTTACCGAATTTATATTTTGATAAAGTTCTATTCTGAAAAACTGATCTTTTAAGTATTCAAGATGATCCTGATAGGGAGTTATATCCGGAAGCGTCAGTTCAAGATTGCCGTTTTCCAGAAGTTTCAAAAATGCCGCACTGAGAGATACCGTACTGTTTAGAAGTTCAAGAAGAGACAACTCTCCTATCTTTGTTTGGGAAAAACTGTTTTGAACGATCCACCCCAACTCTATCAACTGTTTTATCAATAGAAGTTTTTCAAGATATTGATACTCTTTTAGACCAAACAGCTCGTTTAGGATCTCTATCACAGATGAATCTTCATTTCCTTCAACAAACTGCTTTGTCAGGTATTTTAAAATCTCTGCCTCTTCTTTTGAACATTTAAGCTGAGAATAGATAAGGGTTTTTTCCGTATCTCTGTTTTGTAGAAAATCTATTACATATTTCAAAAATAACTCCGGAATAAGTTTTATAATAGATATTATATAGTAATTTGGATAAATAGAAAAAGGAAGAGGAGAGAAACTCCTCTTTTTAGGAGATTAAATCTCTTCGACGCTTACAGAAGGAGCCTCTTTTTTCAGTTTTTCAATAGCTTCGTCTCTCTCTTTGACAGTTGCAAAAAAACCGCTTGTTCCTACGATCTGTCCGTTGGATGCTTTTATATTAAAAAAATATTTACCGTTTTTTGACTCTTTAAATTCATATCTTTTATCGATCAAACAATTCTTTTTCACCGATTCTATACCGTTTAAAGCGCTCTTTCTTGCTTTGTAGCTTTCGCTTTTGATAATTGTTTTGTCATTTTCATCTTTAAAAGCAAATGAAAAAGGAGATGCCGCCTCACTCTTTTTTAGAACTATTTTCATTTTATAACCTCCTTATGAACGAAAAAATTTACCTGCCATTCCTATAACATCATCTATAACGCTGCCGTCATTGTCAAAGTCAAGAAATGACAACAAAGAACTTTCCTGTGAACTTATACTATCAGCCGAAGCACTTTGCGAACCGCTCATGGCTTTACCAAGTGTTCCCATGATCAAAGGCGCTACTATCGGCAGAAGTTTTTTTATGCTTGAGAGATCAAACCCCGTTTGTTCAGCCACTGCTGAAGCTATCTGCGTACTTTTTTCTTTGGAACCGGTTATATAACTTAGTATATTGTTTCCCTCTTCAACCACATTCTCTTTTTCCAAAAATTCCGTTGGATTTTCAACTGCCGCCTGAACACTGGGATCTGATACTTTTTCCAATATAGGAGCAGAATCAACATTCGGATCCGCAAGTTTATTTTTAACTTCATTTGTCAAAAGCGGTGTCAAAGCCGCCAACACTTCGCTTATTTTATTTTGATCTCCACCTACCTGGGAAGCTATTTTACCTATCGTATCACCGGCTAGATTTTGAAGCAGCATATCCATCAATCCCATATTTTTCTCCTGTTTTGGTTTAATATATAAAATTATAGTTTACCACATTTGATTCTTTTATGCAATAAAATTATGTAAAAAATAGACACATTTAGTGGTTTTAGAACTATTTTAGGGGATTATTAAAGTTAAGATCAAATATAATTATTATAAAATATATGGATGTGCTTTTGTGTAATAAATATAATCCGGAGTAAAAATAATGCGAATTCTTCTATTGAATGACAACAAGATTGTATCAAGGCTTATCTCTTTGACATGTGAAAAAAACGGTATAGATTTTAAAGAAATTGAAAAAGTCAATGATGTCGGGGAAAATGAAAATTATGATTATGTATTTATAGACGGTGATTTTTACACTGACGAACTAAAAGAAGAGATTACATCAAAAATAGATTATAGATATTTAGGTTATATAGCCTCAAAAGGAACCGATATACCTGATGGTATCGATATAGTTTTGGAAAAACCTTTTTTACCTACAGACTTTTTGGAGTTGATTCAAAATCATACGGTTGATGACAGCACCCAAGAGAGTGAAATCAAACAGGAAGAGAAAGAGAACGCTTTGGAAGATGAGCTTAAAAAGCTGGATGATGAATTTGATTTTAATTTTGATGATATAGAAGAAGACAAAACCAAAGAGGACAAAAAGGAAGAAGAAAAGGAAGAAGAGAAAAAAAATAAAAATGAAAGTGAAACAGAGCCTGAAGAAATACCGCAGGAAGGTATTGGAGAAACAGGGGAAACAGAAGAAAAAGAGCAAAAAGAGGACGAAGAAAAACAAGATGACGACATTTTAAAAGATGAAGATAATTACTTTGTTGAGGAAAACAAACCAGAAGAAGAGGAAGAGAGCGAGAAAGAGGAGCAAAAAGATGAGATAGAAGATGATATTCTTCTTGATCGTATAAGTCAGGAGATAGCTGACGAATTTAAAGAAAAGAGTGAAACTGACGAAAAAACGGTTCCCGATTTTGAGGTTGAAGAGTTATATGATACCGGTGAGAAGGAAGATGAGATCAAAAAAAGTGAAACTATTTTGGATAAAGACGATATAGAGACAGTAAAACACTTTTTGGATGAAGAAGAATCATCAGAAGATATATCAAAAACGGACAGTAATATGCAAACAAACGACTTTTCCTCATTGACACAGGAAGCTCTTTTAAACGCTTTGCAAGAAGTTCATATCAAAGAGAGTGAAATAGCAGGTAGCAAAGAGGAGATTATCAAACAAGAAAAACAAGAGCAAGAAGAACAAAACGAACAAATTAAAGAGGAGACAAAAGAAGATATGCCACCTGTAGAGTATGATACTTTTGAAGTTACCGAAAAGAACAAAAATGAGTTGGAGGAGGAGATACAAAACAGTATTTCCGAGACTTTGGAAAAAGTTGAAATGATGAAAAAAGTATTGGAAGATATGGAGATTAATATCACTATAAATTTTAAAAGCAAAAAGTGATCAAAAGTGAAAGGTGCTATTTTAGTAATTTCCGGACCAAGCGGAGCCGGAAAAAGTTCTTTGATAAATGAAATGTTAAAAGAGATAAAAGATGTCTATTTCTCCATCTCCACTACAACAAGACAGATGAGAGAGGGGGAGAGAGAGGGAGTAGAATACTTTTTTATCTCAAAAGAAGAATTTGAAAAAGAGATAAAAGAGGGAGAGTTTTTGGAATGGGCAAAAGTTCACGGAAACTATTACGGTACCTCTTTAAAACCGGTAAAAAAAGCCCTGAAAGAGCAAAAACTTGTTGTATTTGATATAGATGTGCAAGGACACAAGATAGTAAAAGAAAAATTCAAAGACCTTACAACCTCGGTATTTTTAACCACACCATCTTTAAAAGTTTTGCAAGAGAGACTTTTAAAAAGAGGTACTGACGATATGCAAACCATACAAAAAAGAGTCAATAACGCTTTAATCGAGATAGAAGAGATATCTCACTATGATTTTTTGATCATTAATGATCAATTTGAAGAAGCGTTAAAAGAACTTGTATCTGTTGCAAAATCTTCAAGAATAAAAACTTCACTGATACCTATCGATAATTTTATACAAAATTGGAAAAACAAAAAGTAACATTTTACCTTTAGCTTATTAAGTTGTGATATAATAATCCAAAATTTTATTAAGGAGTCGATATGGGTATGCCAAGTATGCCGGAACTATTGATAATATTGGCAATAGTAGTTTTACTATTCGGAGCTAAAAAAATTCCAGAACTTGCAAAAGGTTTGGGAAGCGGAATCAAAAACTTTAAAAAAGCGATGAAAGAAGATGAAGAAGAGGTAAAAGAGAAGATAGATTCCAAAGAGAATACCGCGGAAGTAAACGAGATAAAAGAGAGCGAGAAGAAAGCTTAAAAGGTAAAACGGATTGAAAAAGAGTGTTGTTGAAACTATCAAAAAACATATCGATCAAAATTTTGTGATCGAAAAGCCAAAAGATCTCTCTTTTGGTCATTATGCCACTCCAATCGCCTTTTCTTTGGCAAAAGTTTTAAGAAAATCTCCTATGGTAATAGCTGAGGAGCTTAGTAAAAAGTTTGAGCAGGAGGCAATTTTTGATCGTGTAGAGGCTGTAAAAGGTTATCTGAACTTTAAATTAAGTGATAATTTTTTGGATGAATACTCCTCATTTGTTTTGAAAAATGAAGATGATTTTGCAAAAGACAAAAACAATCAAAAGATTCTTTTGGAATATGTAAGCGCAAATCCGACAGGTCCCCTTCATATCGGACATGCAAGAGGTGCGGTTGTGGGGGACTCTCTTTACAGAATAGGAAGACATCTTGGATATGATATTACAAGCGAATACTATGTAAATGATGCGGGAAATCAGATCTATCTTTTGGGACTCTCCATCTATCTGGCGGGAAGAGAAAAAGTTGCAAAACTAAAAGTCAAATGGCCGGATGAATATTACAGAGGCGAATATATATCAGATCTTGCAAAAGAGGCTGCAAAAGAGTTTGGAGAAGAGATTTTCAGCGATGAAAGCAGTATAGAGACATTAAGCTCTTGGGGCAAAGAGAGGATGTTGGATCTTATCAAAGAGAACCTAAAAGAGGTCGGAATATCTTTTGACAGTTTTGTCAGTGAAAAAAGTCTCTATGACAAATGGGATGAAACCTACAAAAAATTAAAATCAAAAGATGCCGTTTATGAAAAAGATGGCAAAGTTTGGCTTAAATCAAGCGAATTTGGAGATGAAAAAGACAGAGTCGTGGTAAGAGAGGATAAAAGACCCACCTATCTTGCCGGAGATATCATCTATCACAACAACAAATATGAAAGAGGATATGACAGATATATAAACATCTGGGGAGCGGATCATCACGGTTATATAGCAAGAGTAAAAGCCGCCGTTAAATTTTTGGGATATGATGAAAACTCTCTTGAGATCATTTTATCACAGATGGTTTCTCTTTTAAAGGGCGGAGAACCTTTTAAGATGAGCAAAAGAGCCGGAAATTTTATCCTGATGAGCGATGTTGTCAAAGAGATAGGAAGCGATGCTTTGAGATTTATCTTTTTGAGCAAAAAGAGTGATACACATCTGGAATTTGATGTAGATGTACTGAAAAAAGAGGACAGCTCAAATCCTGTCTATTATATCCAATACGCCCATGCAAGAATAAATCAGGTTTTTGAAAAAAGCGGTAAAACGCAGGAGCAGATAGTTGATGTAAAATTGGAAAATCTTCATGACGATGCCAAAAATCTTCTTTTCAGCGCTCTGTTGCTACCGGAGATTTTGGAAGATGCTTTTCATACAAGATCGCTTCAAAAACTGACCGATTATCTCAAATCCCTTGCCTCAAATCTTCATAAATTTTATAATGAACACAGAGTCGTAGGAAGCCAAAATCAGGATATTTACCTCAAAATTTTTGCCGTAGTGGCTCTCTCTTTGAGGGTGGGACTCAAACTTATAGGGATCAAGGCCAAATATAAAATGTAACTATTTACAAACAGGGAACCTCTCCCTTTTGTAATATTTGTCAAATAAAAATAACCTTGGTGTGTAATAAGTTCTTCTCTCTTGTCTGTTTCACAGCAAAAACACTCTATGATAAATTTCTTTTTCCTTTTTTTATGTTATCATAATGATATATAACTTATATTTTGAAAGGTTTATTATGAAAAATACATTGGCTATGATGATAATAACCGGTACGATTTTGTTTTTCAGCGGGTGCGGAGGAGGTTGCGGGGATTGTTCAAATTCAAATTTTGTTCCTCCCTCCAAAAAAAATGAAGGTATAGCAGTACCTGTTACACCGCTTGACAAAGAGAGATTTATCTGTATCGATAAAATGAAAATCGGTGACAGAGAATATGCGGCAAAATGCAACAAACTGCTGATTGAGGATTCCGTAACCGAAAATAACGGAGAAATTTTTGGTTTATTGAAAGATTTTGATGATCGTCCTATCCTTTTAAACTCCAAACCATACATCTGCAACGGCAAAAAAGATACTATCGGAGAAGGTCTTGAGTACTCTTCTATCATAAGACAAAATAACAAACTCTATTTGATCAGCCAGTTTGACTGTGCCATCGGAGCTATTTATCTCAGCGAACTTGAACAGACATCAAATGGCAGACTTTTGGTAAAACCAAACAGTATGAGATTTATCTCCCAAAGAGATGAATTTGGGGGATACAGACATAAAAGCGGAAGCATAACACCGTGGCAGTCCTATCTAGGAAGCGAGGGATTTGCACCGGATGCCTATATCGTAGAACAAAAAAGCAGCAGAACGGATCTGGAAGTTATCGACGGAATTGTCAAAGATATATATTATGAACAGACAGCTCTCTACTGGGGAGGAGATATTACAAAATCCAACCCCTATTTCTACGGCTGGGCAAATGAGATCATAATCGATGCAAACGAAGTTCCGCATTTTAGAAAACACTACAGCATGGGAAGATATTCACATCACAGTGCTATTGTTATGCCGGACAGAAAAACCGTCTATTTGACAGACAACAGCCAAAACGGGGCTTTGTTTATGTTTATTGCCGATAAAAAAGATGATCTGAGTGCCGGAACACTTTATGCTCCAAAAGAGAGTGTTTCGCAGGATCTAAATCAGACTTTTATCAAATTTAACTGGATCAATTTGGGACATACATCAAACAGAACAATGAAACTTGAAATCTCCAAAAAGATAAATTTCAGTGATCTTTTCGCAATCTCTCCCGGAAACAGTGATATGGAATGCCCTTCGGATTTTATACCTTTTGTAGGCAGTTTGGGCTTTGAGTGTCTAAAAAAGAAAAACAGTATCAGTGAAACGGTTTTGTCAAGACTTGAAACAAAACGCTATTCGGCATTAAAAGGGGCGAATTTTAATTTTATCAATCCCAAAGGATTAACTTATGACAGTGAAAGAAACAGAATATATATAGCTGCACAGGGGTATGGAAACAAGATATTCAAATATAACTCATGCGGTGCCATATATGCAACCGATATGACCGATACAAAGATAGATACCGACGGTGAACTGATAAAAAGCAATTTCATAGCTGATAAATTATATCTTCTTATTGAAGGCGAAGAAAAGACATATCCAAAAGGGGACAAATATGAGGGCAATGAATGCTCAGTGGAATATATAGCCAATCCTGAGGGACTATCCTACATTGATGACAAAGATATCTTAACTATTTCTGAAGACAGTGGCAAACATATCAACCCGATGATATGGAATTATGATCTGAAAAACCAGAGATTAACAAGATTGATCTCTCATCCTTTAGAGGCAAATTCGGTTTCAATGAACTGGCAAAGAGATGTAAATGGATTTGATTATTTAATTTATGGAGTTCAGCATCCGCTAAGAGACAATGAAGATGCCAATATAGAAGAGAAAAATTCATATCTTGGCTACTGGGGACCTGTAAAAATTATTAAGACTATTCAATAAAAAGAGGGAGTTTTTTTTAAAACCCCTCTTTCTAAAAAACTTCTCAATCTGCAGAATAATAAATAATCTTTTATCATTATCGGAAAAAGTATAATGTTATTTTATCTTTTAAGCTGTTTTTAGTAAAAATAGTATATAATACTTTGAATATCAATAATAATAATTTTTTTAAGGAATATATTATGCAAAATTTTTTCCCTTTTTCGTGGTTGTTTTTATTGGTTATTATTATAGTTTTTGCATTTTTTTATAAAAAATTTAGAATAAATATATTCTTATCTATTGCTATTGCATCCTCAATAGTTTTATTTTTTTCTTTTTCTATAAAGATGGGGATAGTCAGTATGATTTTATTGCTCTCTTTTCTTGCTATAATAATAGAAATTATTCATTATGTCTTTTTTATAGCGGCAGAAGAAGAACCTTATATAACAAAATATCAGCAGATAAATCATCATGGAAGAGTTATTAAGGAGATAAAAAGAGGTGAAAAAGGACAGGTTTTACTTGATGCTCCCTTATTGGGAGATGAGATCTGGTCTTCTATCAGTGAATATGATATAAAAAAGGGAGAAAGGGTTGTTATTGATGAGATTAGAGGACAGATACTTTTTGTAAAAAAGGAGAAATAACATGATTATTGCATTAATTTTAGCTATCGTAGCTCTTGGAGCTTATATCTTTCTTTCAGTAACGATTAATATTATTCCCCAAGGAGAAGTCTGGGTAATAGAGAGACTTGGAAAATTTCACAGAATCGTAAAACCCGGTATCAGGATTATCTTTTTTCATCCTTTTTTTGAGAGAATAAGAAAAAAAATATCAACCAAAGATCAGATTATAGATGTTCCCAAACTTGATGTTATTACAAAAGACAATGTTATGATTACGATGAATGCCGTTGCCTTTATAAAAGTTACAAGTCCCTATGATGCGGTTTACGGAATTGTCAATTATGAAAAAGCTATTTTAAATCTTGTCAAAACATCTTTAAGGGCGATTGTCGGTAATATGAAACTTGATGAAGCATTATCAAGCAGAGAGAAAATTAAAAACACCCTAAAACATAAAATTGTTGATGATGTCGTAAGCTGGGGAGTTACTATCAGAACTGTTGAGATAGTGGATATCGTACCCTCTCCTTCTATGCAAAAAGCCATGGAAAAACAGGCAACTGCCGAAAGAGAGAGAAGAGCTTTGGAAATAGAGGCAAACGGTAAAAAGATTGCAAAAATACTGGAGGCAGAAGCATCTTTGGAAGTTGCCAAAAAAGATGCCGAAGCTCAGAGAATATTAGCGCAATCATCCGCTTTTGCAATTGAAAAAATCAAAGATATTTCAGGAGAAAACAGTGAAGAGATGTCCGCAAATTTTCTTTTGGGTGGGCGTTACTTAGATACATTAAAATCTCTTTCCGATTCCGATAATGCAAAATTTGTTGTTTATCCTGCCGATCTGCAAAAAACGATCAAAGGTCTGTTTAAAGTTAATTCTGAAAGTGAGTAATAAAGTATAGAAGCTTACGGTAAAGAAAACTTTATCAACTTTCATTCTTTTTTTTAACCTTTTTTTAACTAAAAAGCATATAAAATCTAAATAAAAAAGAGGTATAAAGATGTTTTTAATTAGAGATATATCACTGTTTCTTTGGCTTTTACTGGCTTTTTGTGCAGCTCATTATGCAGCGGTTAATTTGGATATACCCTATTTGGATATGAACTATATTTTGTATGTGCATGATAAAACTTTTTTTATAACTACAAGAGATGCTTTTACAATAGTGGGAGTTTTGTTCCTGTTTGTTGAGATATATAAAGCTGCAACAACAGGTGAATACAGCACTTCAGAGACTATCGTAAGCTTTTTTGTTGCAGTAGCATATCTGGCTTTGTTTCTTATTATGGAGTGTGCCCATAATGCAGAGTTTTTTATACTTATGATGATGTCTTTCCTCGATGCAATCGGGGGATTTGTCATTTCAATCAATGCTGCAAGGAAAGACATTGCTGTAAAAAAATAGTTTAAAAAGAGGGGAGTACTCTAAAATTATATAAATTATCTCCCCTTTTTACTACTATATTGATTATTCTTGAAGTATCTGCTTTTTGAAGAAAATTTAAAAACTCTTTTTTGGATGGCATATACAAAGAATTTATTTTTATTATCTTATCACCGTTTTTCAATCCTATAAACTTGGCATAATGACTGTTTTTTATATTGTTTATTGATAAAACTCCATCTTTTTCAAAAAAATCCACACCCCATTTCTGGAGAGGATTGGAAAGTTCTTTTGATATACCTACCTCTTGTTTTGTATAAGTAATATGATGAGAGTTTTTTTTGGTTAAAAAGAGCATACCGCCTAAAAACAGTGCTGATGATGTCAAAAACAGTACAGGAATAGTCAAACTTTTGCTAAGAAGTCTCATAAGCGATCCTTTTATATAAACTAGACCGTTTATTTACGGTCTTATATCTAAGATCGACCTTAAAAAAGATTTTTTAATTCAAATAGGTAAAAAAAAAGAGAAAAGTATAAAAATTTTGATAAAGAGAAACAGTTTCACTGTCTCTCTATGATTAAGAACT
>CAYVDJ010000025.1:0-49754 GCA_964450755.1 uncultured Campylobacterales bacterium | reverse complement strand
TTACCGATACAAAACCCTCCTCCGTAGCTCTGTTTTTCTCCAAGTCCGCAGGAGAGTGCCAAAAATGCCAATTTTTGGCTTATATCATCTTCATTTGGAATTATTTTAAATTTATTTCCGAAAAATTTTATCTCTTTGTTGTTTTTGTCTATTCGTATCGTTTGTGGGACTCTGTTTGTGATCTCTATGAGTTGTATAAAGTTTTGTGAAGGATTTAGCTTTTCTTTATAAAAGCTCTCATATTTTTTAAGCAGATTTTCATGCAGTTGGCGGGACAGTCTCAAAATATCTCCGTCTTCTTTTATAGTCCAGTGTCGAGGCTGTTTTGTATTTTCCACATCCACAGAAACGATCACCGGCGTTACGCTTGTGAGGTTTTGTACGAAAAATTTTTTTATCTCTTTTATCGCAGAAGATATATAAACAAATGTGGGATTTTTCACTTCAACAAAACGATTTTGCAGATTTTCAAGAAGATTCCTCTCCAAAGAACGAAGTCTAAATCTGTAACTGTTCTCTTTGGGATAAATCCCGTTTTTGATCTTTAGATGAGGATTGTAAAGAAGATCAAAACAGTAGTGTTTATAGCCGTTTTTAAAGTGAAATTTGGATAATTTATCTTTATCATTAAAAGCTTCATTAATAAATTTGGAAAGCCTCTCATGAAGATGCAGATAGTACAGTTCCTCTTTTAGATAAAGAGTACAATTCAATTCAAAATATCTCATTTTTTGCCTTTTTTTAACTCTATGACATATACAGAGATATATTGTACAAAAAATATGGTATAAAAAAGAAACAAAACTTCACCCAACACCATTTTTTAGGCAAAATTTAGGGCTTTTTGGAGGCAGGATTTCACTCCTGCCTTGATTTGTGCCAAAGCGCCACTTCCAAAATTTCTCCCAAAAAGACAGATTCTCAAAAAAATGGCATCGGAGTTTTTTCCTGTATAGATAAATTTTTAAAATCTTCTTCCTATGATAAATTCAAATGAAGATGTTTTGTCTCCGTCTTTGTCATCAAGTGCCTGAGCATAGAAAAACTGCATAGGTCCCATAGGTGAGAGCCACTCTATACCTACTCCGGCACCACTTCTTTTTATATCGTTATAACTCTCCTGCCCTATCATTCCGTAGTCGGCAAAAAACACCATTCTCATACCGTTTGATTTGATAAGCGGGATACTTGCTTCTATGCTGTTACTAAACATCCTTTGACCGCCGATTAGATCACCGGACTCATTTTTAGGAGCCAAAGAACCTGATTTAAAACCTCTTACGCTGTTTATACCGCCGATATAAAATTTTTCGTTTAACGGAAGATAACCGTTCTTTTGGATATAGCCCACTTTTGCTTTGTATCTTAGGATAAGATCATAATCTATGATATCTTCCAATCCAAAAAAGTAAGAGAAGTTACCAAAATACTTAACATATTCGTCATCTCCGCCAAGTCCGGCATATTCGACACTTCCGCCCACTATAAAACCGTGTCTTGGAAGATAAAAATCATCGGTGTTGTTATATACGATAGAAGGGACAAGCGCACTTTTTAGAAATTTCCCCTCCTCATAATAAATATTATCTTTCAACGAATCAGAAAGGTCATACAGTTCGGATTCTTCAAGAGTATAAGATAACGATATATTGGTATATCTGCCTATTTTTCTTCCGACATTCAGATTGAGACCTTTTGTCTTTTCGCTGTAATCATAAAATTCATTTTTCTGATTATAGATACTTCCACCTAGACTGTATATACTGTCAAAAACTCTTGGATTGTAAAAACGGATATTTCCTTTTAATGATTTGGAGGAGTAATCTATCTCCGTACTCAATTCTATTCCGCTTCCAAAAACATTTCTATCGGAGATACTGGCATTTAACAACAATCCGTCATAACTTCCGTAACCTATTCCTCCTACCAAACTGCCTGTCGGAGCCTCTTTTACATCCACCAAAAGATCTATTTTGTCTTTTGCTACTCTTTTTTCTTTTACCTGCACATCACTGAAAAAACCTGTTCTTCTAAGAGAATTTACAGAATCTTTCAAATCAGTCAAAGAAAACTCATCTCCGGGAGCCAGATATATCTCTCTTCTTAAAACTCTGTCTTTTGTTCTTGTATTTCCCGAAATAATAACATCATTGATATAAACTTTCTCACCCGGAACCACATTTATCGTAATATCTGCCGTATGTTCCTGTCTGTTTTGTCTGATATCAGGGATAACTTTCACATAGGCGTATCCCTTATCCTGATACATTTTCTCTATTTTTGCGATATCTTTTCTCAGTTTTGTAATATTGAAAACTTTTCCCTCTGTAACTTTAAGGTCATCTTTGATCTCATCTATGTTTAGAATCTCTTCATTTTGGTTGATCACAAAATTTTCTACCTTATATTGTTCCCCTTCTTCTATCTTGTAAGTAAGATCGGCACTGTAATTTTCAAAATAGGTTCTAAGATAGGGAAGAGAGACTTTAGCATCCAAAAATCCGTTTTTCAAATACACCTCTTTGATACGCAGATGATCATAAGGCATATCATCGATTCTCAGTTTACCGTCATTTCTGCCCCAGAGCCACCCCATAAACTGTCTCTCTTTATTGGCTATATAGGGTTCAAAGTCATCATAGTCAAATTTTTTGTTTCCAAAAAAGTTTATCTTTTTAATGATAATATTTTCACCTTCATGCACGATAAAATCAATCTTCAAACTTCCCTCATTCAATTCTTCCGTCTGAACTTCCACTATGGAATCATAGATACCTTTTCTCTCAAGCTTTTTGATAATCCTCTGTTTTGCTCTCTCTATTCTTTCCAAATCATAAATATCGCCTTTATGAATATCGATAAGTTTTAACATCTCCTCTTTTTTGTCATTGGAATAACCGATAAGATCAAGTTTTGCAATAACCGGTTTTTCGATAAAATGATATGTCAGGATACCGCCCTCTTCGGTTACCCAGATATCTTTAAAATATTTCTGTTTAAAAAGTTTCTTAATGGATTTGTCAATTTTTTCTATATTAACTTCGCTACCTTTTTTGATGCCGATTATCTCTTTTGCTATTGCATCGGATATATGGATCAATCCCTCAAAACGAATATCTTTGACAACATCAGCCGCATTTAAAGTCAATATTACAGAAGTACAACCTATCAAAAATTTTTTCATAAAAAGCCTTGTCTTGTTTGTTATAAGTATCTAAAAACTGATATATTACCATATTTTTGAATTAATCTTGATTAAAAGAGAAGTAAGTTAATATTATCGTATAGAATTTTACATATATAAAACAGGATAAACTCATGAAAATCGGTATTGTAGGTCTTGGGTTGATGGGTGGCTCTTTGGGTCTGGATCTTAAAAAAACAAAAATCATATCAAAAACGGTAGGATATGACCACAACATATCACACTGTGAAGAGGCGCTTAGACTCAATCTTGTGGATGAGATAGTCTCTTTTGATGAACTTAAAAAATGCGATATGATTTTTCTGGCTATTCCCGTAGAAGCTATTATAAAAACTCTTAAAGAATTAAAAGATATTCCAAAAAGCTGCACGATAGTCGATCTTGGCAGCACAAAAGAGAAGATCATAAAAAACATTCCAAAAGAGATAAGAAAAAATGTCATCGCCGCACACCCGATGGCAGGAACGGAATATTTTGGTCCGAGTGCCGCAATAGAAAATCTCTATCATGACAATATCGTTGTTCTTTGTAATATTGAGGACAATGAAGAGATACATAAAAACAGAGCTATTGAGATATTTTCTCATATAGGCATGAAAATAGTCTTTATGGATGCAAAAGAGCATGACAGACATGCCGCTTTTATCTCACACATGCCTCATGCCGTAAGCTATGCACTTGCAAATGCCGTAATGAGTCAGGAAGATCCCCAAAGCATACTGATTTTGGCGGCGGGAGGTTTCAAAGGTATGAGCAGGATCGCAAAAAGCTCCCCAAAAATGTGGGGTGATATTTTTAAGCAAAACAAAGAAAATCTTTTGGAAGCTCTTGAGTTTTTTCAAAAAGAGCTGAGTTTTGCCTCCCATCTGATAAAAGATGAGAATTGGAAGGAGCTGGAAGAGTGGATGCAGGAGGGTAGAGAAATCCATAAAATTCTTTAGAATAATATTTCATTATTTTTATAAGAAATAAATATTTTCTCTTTTCTATATTATTTTTAAATAAAAAATATGAAAATTATGATACAATAAGCTTTAAGAGCGGTTATAGTAAAATTTACTTTATAAAGGTATATTAAATTAAATTTATTTAAGGTTTTATACTTTTTTAGAGATGGGGCATCAATATTGTGAAAACATATAATATAAGATATTCAAATGAAAATGAATTAAAAGATTTTATATTAGCAAATAACTTAAAAAAATATAATAATGTACTTATTCAGGTATTTACAGGCAATCCGGGCAAAAAATATATAATATTACTTCAAGAACTTCTCAATGAGATGCTTCCAAAAGCCATCATCATAGGAGCAACAACCGACGGTGAAATTATCGGCAACAAAGTTTTGATAAAAAGTACCGTTTTATCCATAACGGTTTTTCAAACAACAAAGATAAAAAGTATATTACTCTCCCATACTCCAAATGACGGTTTTTACACAGGCAAAAAAGCGGCATCTTCTTTGATAGGAAAGGATACAAAAGCCGTTATACTTTTTTCAGACGGTACAAATACAAACGGTGAAGAGCTTTTAAGAGGTTTTGAATCGGTATGCAACAATAACATAATAGTTGCAGGAGGCATGGCGGGAGATAACGGCTTACTCAAAAAAACTTTTGTTTTTAACAATAACCAAATCACAGATAACGGCGTTGTCGGAGTCTCTTTAAACTCCAAAGAACTAAAAGCCGCCGGTACATTCAAATATGACTGGGTACCCATAGGCAAGGAATTTACCGTAACAAAATCCAAAAAAAACCGCGTATATACGATAGACAATATATCAGCTTATGATCTTTATAAAAAATATCTTGGAGAAGAACTCGCCAAAAAATTACCGGCAGTGGGGATAGAATTTCCTCTTGTAATCAAAAAAAACGGTAATCTGATAGCAAGAGCCTGTATAGGAGATCCAAAAGACGGCTCACTGGTTTTTGCAGGAAATATAAACGAAGGTGAAAAAGTTCAATTTGCCTATGGCAATATAGAGACCATATTACAGGCATCGGATAATTTTATCAATTTTTTGGAAAGCCACTGTGCCGAAAGCATCTTTGTCTATTCATGTATGGCAAGAAGAAGATTTCTAAAATCAAGCGCACCTTTGGAATTGGCACCTTTAAACGATATAGCCAAAGTAGCCGGTTTTTTCACTTACGGAGAATTTTTCACCACCAAAAACGATTGCGAACTGCTCAATGAAACAATGACTGTTTTGATGTTATCCGAATCCAACACAAAAAACAGAAAAATAAAGCATAAAGAAAACTGGTCAAAACTCAGTTCCCATTATGATTCTCTAAAAGCCCTCTCCCACATAGCCTATGTTACCTCTATGGAACTGCAAAACCTAAACCATACTTTGGAACAGAGAGTAAAAGAGGTTGTGGCAAAAAACAGAAAAAAAGATCAACTTCTGATGCAGCACACAAGACTTGCACAAATGGGTGAGATGATAAGCATGATAGCCCACCAGTGGAGACAACCTCTAAATGCTATCTCTACAACCGCATCGGGACTTAGGTTTAAAAACTCTCTCAAACAGTATGATGAGAAATTTTTCGATGAAAATCTCAAAAAGATAGAAAATTACACCAAACATCTGTCAAACACGATAGAAGACTTTAGAAACTTTTTCAAACCGAACAAAAAAATAGAATCAATCAATATAAGAGGAATGATCGAAAGAGCTTTGTCGATTCTCAGCGTATCATTAATAAATCATGATATCAAACTAAAAAAAGATTACAACAACTCCACCAAAATAAGAACCTATGCAAATGAAGTTATGCATGTTATCTTAAATATTGTCAAAAATGCCGAAGATGTTCTTATCGAAAGAGATATAAAAGATGCTCTCATAGAGATAAAAACCTATGAAAAGGGAGATAATCATATCATAGAGATATCAGATAACGGCGGGGGAATAGACGAAGATATTATCGACAGAATATTTGATCCCTACTTTTCCACAAAACAGAAAAAAGGTACCGGTATAGGACTTTATATGTCCAAAATTATTATAGAAGATCACTGCGGAGGAGAAATCAGTGTAAAAAACAGCGATAAAGGTGCCGTCTTTTACATCTCTTTGCCCAATCTTACCTCATAAAGAGTCTGTCCATAAGTCTGTTCTCATCAGTCAAAGGAGTAAACCTAAACAGTCTGTAAGTGGGGTGCAGTGTTATATCATGCTTTAGTGAAAAATCCATAATAATCTTTTGAGTCCTTTTCAAAACATTTTCAGCCTGTATCAAAACGGTATCCGGCAACAAAATGATAAAATCCCTCTCATCTGTGCGTACTATCTTATCGCTTTTTCTGATATGTTTATTTAGAGAATTAAGCAGTTCAACAAATATCTCCTGCATATTTTTATTATTCATACTGCTTTGCTGTTTGGCATACATTATATAAAAAGCTATAATGGAATGACTGTTCTCTTTTGTAACAAATAATTTATGTTTAAAATTTTTTTCAAACAGCTCTTTAACCTCTTTTTTATCATTGATGATATAACTTGTATTTTCATCTTTTTTTGTAAAAAGTCCTTTATTTAAAATAGATTTTATTATAGATATCATAACCAATCCTGATTTATTTTATTTTTATCGATACATTGTTAATAATATCGGATATTTTATAATTTTTTTGACTTTTTTCTCATAAAAAATTTTAAATGGATTTTATATTAAAATATACTTAAATTAAGCAATAATTTATTTTAAATTTAATATAATCCTCAATTCAAAATTTATTAAAAGGTATATGATGGCAAATCATAAGTCGGCAGAGAAAAGAATAAGACAGACTAAAAAGAGAACTATCAGAAACAGGTTCTACAAAACGAGAATAAAAAACATCACAAGAGCGGTTTTGGAAGCGATTGATTCAAAAGATGTGGAAGCTGCACAAAAAGCATTTGAAACAGCAAACAGAAATTTGCACAAATATGTTTCAAAAGGTGTTCTTAAAAAGAATACTGCTGCTAGAAAAATAAGCAGATTACACATTAAAATCAATAAACTAAAAAATGCTACAGCTGCCTAACGGCAGCTTTACCCCTTTATATTTAAATAATAAAATATGCTAAAAGAAAAACTTACTCCATTTTTAGACAGATACAATGAGATCAGCAAACTCTTAAGCGATCCTCAAATCGTAAACGATATAAAAAAGATGACAGCTCTTTCAAAAGAGCAATCTGAGCTTGAACCTTTGAAAGAAAAAGCCGAAACCTATCTGAAAACATGTGAAGAGATAGAGGAAAACAGAATTCTTTTGGAAGATAACGAGCTTGGAGATTTGGCAAAAGAGGAACTAAAAGAGTTGGAGCCTCTGAAAGTTCAGCTTGAGGAGGAGATAAAACTGCTGCTTCTTCCAAAAGATCCCAATGATGACAGAAATGTCTATCTGGAACTAAGAGCAGGTACAGGCGGAGACGAAGCCGCTTTGTTCGTAGCAGATCTTTTTAAAGCCTATATGCGATATGCGGAACTAAGAGAATGGAAAGCAGAGATAATGTCTTCAAGCGAAGGAGTACTCAACGGCTACAAAGAGATGATCGTCCTTATAAAAGGAAAAGGAGCATACAGCCGTTTGAAATATGAAGGCGGTACCCACAGAGTCCAAAGAGTTCCTGCAACCGAATCACAGGGAAGAGTTCACACTTCTGCTATCACAGTGGCAGTTATGCCGGAAATCGATGATATAGAGATAGAGATAAATCCAAATGATTTAAAAATAGATGTCATGAGATCAAGCGGATGCGGGGGTCAATCGGTCAATACAACCGACAGTGCGGTAAGGATAACCCATATTCCAACCGGCATAGTGGTAACAAACCAGGATGAAAAGTCTCAGCATAAAAACAAAGACAAAGCAATGAAGGTCTTAAAAGCAAGACTTTATGAACTGCAAATGCAAGAACAGGCACAAAAAGACGCAAAAGAGAGAAAAGATCAGGTAGGTACCGGTGATCGAAGCGGAAGGATAAGAACATACAATTACCCGCAAAACAGAATAACAGATCACAGGATAGGTCTTACCCTTTACAGACTTGATGCCATAATGGAAGGCGGTCTGTTTGACGAGATCATAGACCCTCTTATCGCTCACTATCAGGCCGAAGCTATCAGACAAGCCGGCTTGTAGAAAAATCGTAACATTATAAATAACATTACAAAAATGAATAACAATTTTCAATTCTAATTAATTCAATTTTGATAAAATTACATACACTTTACAAATAAGGAGTATATATGAAAAAAGTTTTAGGTTTAGTAGCGGCTGGTTTATTGACTACTGCGATACTTAGCACATCGGCAATGGCAGATCCTGCAAAAGGACAAAAGCTTTATCTTAAAAAGTTAAAAAAGGCGTGTGGTTTTAACGGTGCTAAAATGTCTGCAAAGCATACACAAGATGAGTGGGAAGCTCTTAAAAATGATGGAAAATTGGAAGATGAAATCATCAAAATTTGCCCTAAAGTTAAAAAAGGATACCTTAAAGACAAATGGATGAATGATATCTATGATTTCTTCTACAACTATGCAAGCGACAGCGGTAATGTACCTTCTTGCTAATAAACACTCCTAAGAGGCGCTATTAAGCCGCCTCTTGGACTTTTATACCGCTAATTTCCTCGAACGACCGTTTACGCCCCTGTCTTCATAAACATCAATTTCCATTTTATAAGAAGGATTTACTCTTTTTAACTCTTTATCCATAAAAGCTATCATCTTTGCATCGGCATTTGGATGAGCTGCCGTCAAAAAAACAAAATTCAGATATTTTTTGGCTTCATTACTCAAAGAATTTCCCTTTTTTTGCGGAAAAGGAAAATCTCTTGCCGCTTTGATTATAGCCTTTGTCAAATCATTTTTTGTAGATTGTTTTGACTTTACAATTCGTAAAAGATCATCAAAAGTTATTTCCGGTTCCAAATCTTCTCTCTTTTTGGAAGAATCCTCTTTTAATGCAGCTTTACTCTTTTTCATATTGATTATTAAAACAGAGATTACAATGACAGCAACAATGACAATCCCAAGACCAATCAGAGTTATCAATAATGTCTTACTCATTTTCTTGTCCTTTTTCCGTTATTATTCTAATATCGGAAAAAGGATAGATTTTTTAAAGTTTTTTGCCAAGTCGTTTCGGATAGGCGGCTAAAATAACCAATGAAACAATTCCTACAAGATAATAAACAAATGTAGGTACAGGCACCGGATCTCCCGCAGCGTAAGAGTGCATACCCGACAGATAAAAATTCACGCCAAAATATGTCATAATGATAGACGAATAGGCCAGTGTGGAAGCTACTGCAAAAGCATATTGGGAGTTTAGTTTGGGAACAAATCTCATGTGCAGTACCGCTGCATAAACAAGGATGGATATCCATGCCCATGTCTCTTTGGGATCCCATCCCCAGTATCTTCCCCACGACTCATTAGCCCATACTCCGCCCAAAAAGTTTCCGAGCGTCAAAAGACTCAGTCCCAAAATCATAGCTATCTCGTTTATTCTGGTAGCTTCGGTGATGCTTCTTTGGATTTGCATACTTCTTTTTTGATTTTTCGGATTTCTGATAATCAAAAGAACCAAAACAAAAAAACCAAGTAACCAACTAAGTGCCAAAAATCCGTAACTTGCCGTAATGACCGAAACATGGATATTCAGCCAGTAGGATTTTAAAACCGGTACAAGATTTGTTATCTGCGGATCCATTCCGCTAAGATATGCCACAAACAGCGTAACCCCCGCCAAAAGTGCCATCAAGGTCAAAGCAAGTATAGACTGTCTTGCAAAAATAATTCCGCTAAGAGCCATTGTCCATCCGATATAGAGCATCGATTCATACGCCCCGCTCCATGGAGCATGACCCGCCAAATACCATCTAAGTCCAAGCCCGACAGTATGAATAAGAAAAGATATTACAACAGCGATTAGAGCTGTTTTAACCAAAAGATTCAGTTTCAAAGAGGGCTTAAGCATTTTGGCAAAAATGACAAACAAAAGCACCAAACCGGCTATCAGATATATTTTCATCGCCTGAACAAAAAGATTCAGTTTATTATAGATTATTTCAAGATTTACTTTGTTTTCCGAAGGAATGATAGATGCTCCATATTTTTTCTGATATGCACTTATCACTTTCAGATATTTATCGGCATCTTTGAAATCACCCGTCTGTAAACCTTTGTTGATCCCGTCAAAATAGTTTATGAGAATCTCTCTGATAGCTTCTGCCACAGTAGGTTCAAATGAGGAGATAGAGGATTTTGGAGAATACCATTTTAGATTCGGATCATTTGGTTTTGGAAAAATCTTGAACATTTCTCCCATAAACATCATATAAACGATATTAACTCTCTCATCAACCTTCAAAACATCTTTATCAAACTGATTTCTCACAGCACTTTTTTTTCTACTTGCCTCTTCGGCAAATTTTGCCAGTTTGTAAGGAGATTTTTGGGAATAGTCAAAAAAATCGGAAAATGAAGCATATCTGGCATCCGGGGAAATACCCAAAATCTTTTTCAGCCTTTTATCCGATCTTGGAATGTTGATTACAGGAATTTTTTGCCAGAGTTTTGGTTTAACCATCATAGAAAGGATAATCTGATCGGCACTAAGCCCCATATAACTGTTTTTTCTGGCTACTTTGTTCAGTATCTCGTGAGCTAGAGTATCTATAGGTTTGATACGCCCCATATTTCCTTGAACCAAAAGATGACCAAATCTTTCGGCATGTTTTTTATCCAACTGTTTTATTGTCTTTAACGCTTCGTTATCACCCTTTGCCAAAAGATTCTGAGGCAGAGCATAAAATATAAAAAGCGCAAAGATAAAAGAGAAAGCCTCTTTTAAATGCATATCCTTTTGAACCAACACACTCAGTTTCCTAAAACGGCTTTTCGGATTGAAAAGATTAAAAAGCAATCCCAATCCAAGCAAAAAATAGCCAAGATAGGTTATAGGAGTTCCGGGATCATGATTTACCGAAAGAATCGTACCTTTTTCATCCATATCATAAGAGGATTGAAAAAAACGATAGTTTTTATAATCAAGCACATGGTTCATATAAATCCTAAAATCCATCTTTACATTATCCTTCCTGTCTATTACCGTAACTTCACTGGCATAAGATGAAGGAGCCATAGAACCCGGATATCTCTCAAGCTGAAAATCTCTCAATTTTATAGAAAAAGGGAGGGTAATAACTTTGGAGCCCCACTCCAAAACAAAATCCACTCCGTCTATACTGACATCTTTTTCAAGCCCTTTTGTTCCTCTCCCTCTGCCTATGAGAGTAATCTCTTTGTGTTTACCGTTATATTCAAGATCCACCACCATTGCAACAACATCTCTTTTGGAGGGATCATTCGCACTCTCCTGTGTCAGAAGCTTTTTATATCTTACTGTCGCATCAGAACCGCCCATATCCAATTTCAGAGTAAAATCATTTTTGGAAATTTTTGACACAAGCTTTTGAAACTCCGCATGATAGATTTTACCGTCCTTTTTTGCAGTTATCTGGATATAGGGTTCACTTGATATCATTTGATTTTGCACTTTGCCTTCTCTGATATGCATAATCCCTTCATATCCGATATATCTCGTAACAGCCGCTCCCACCAAAATAATCAAAAATCCGATATGAAAAACAAAAGCCGGCCATTTCTCTTTTTTGTAAAGTTTAAATCTTATAATGTTGCCAAACAGATTAATCCCCAACAGCAACTGTAAAAGTTCAAACCAATGAGCTTTATAAACTACAGCCCAAGCTGTTTCCGTACCAAAATCATTTTCGATAAAAGTGGCAACAGCACAAGACAGAGCAAAAATAAGTGTTAAAATGACCATCGTTTGCATCGAGATCAGTAATTTATAAAATTTTTTCACTATATTGTTTTCCCCTCTTTAGCAAAAATTAATCCGCTTATTATACAAAGTTAAAATTAATGAAAAGATAATAAATCAGAAAATTTGGGGAAAGTCGAAGCTAAAATTTGTATTTTGCCTCAAAATGGAAAGTACTTTGATCAATTTGCGGAACATCTTTGGCATCATCTTTAAAAATAGAGTACCATGTTTTAAAGTTCAATCTTTTGTTGAATTTATATTTACCTCCTACCACAAACTCCTGCGCATCGCGATCTTTTGAAACAATACTGTTTTGAACATTGACATAATCGGCTCTTAGACTGAGACCCGCGATAGGTAGGATATTGATCTTTGTAGCGATAAACCATGTTTTTGTCTCCCCGTAGTTAAGATCCAAAGAGAGACCTTTTTTGTATTTCATCGTCTCACCGGCAGTGATAAAAGAGCCTACATCCTGTATGGCGATAAAACCCTGTTTGTTGTTTTCAGTTTCTATATAGGTATATCCGGCTCTTGCGTTAAATATGGTATTGCCAAGCTTTGCGCAGATACCGTAATAGGTCGTATCATCAATCACACCTTCATCTTTCATTTTGTCATCAATAAGACTGTTGCAATACTGACCTTTAAGCCCTATATCAAATCCCTGATAGTTTAAACCGTATTTGGCTTCGGCAAAAACATTGTTTGTTACATCGGAAATGTTTCCTACCCATATCTGAATCGGAATCAATCCAAAAGAGCCCTCTATCCCCGCTCCGTAAAAACTTTTGTCTTTTAGGTTTTTACCGTCCTTTGTCCCAAAATCGGACACATAATAGTAAAGTTCATCATTTCTGTCTTTTAGATTTTCAAAAGCCATCAAACTGAAAATCCATCCGGGAAGATCACGGTTTGTTACTTTAAAGCCGTTTGATACAAGTTCGTTGGTAAAAGGAGTATTTACATACTGTCTGCCTATGATAAAGTTGGTTTTGCTGTTGGAGAGAATATAATTTCCATAAAGCTGATAAACACTGAAAAGTCTGTCAGAATCGGGGATATTTTCCACTTTGCCGTTTCTTGTTTGATAAAGTCCTTCCATAACAAGCTGAAGACCGTTGATAACGGGTGTGGCAATATTTAAAATCCCTCTGTATTCGATCATACTGGAGCTTGAAGAGTTTTGAAAGTTCAGTTTTGCATCGGGATCTGTTTTTTGATGTTCTATCTTAGCTTCAATCCTTGTGCCAAACTTCATCTCTTTCATCGCTTCTTCCAGACTTTTGGCATAAAGAGAGGTTGATAACAATAACAATATTGATAAAATTATTGTAACTAAACTAAACTTGCCCTTTTTCATCACTCTTTCTTTACGGTTATATACTTATTAGATATAGTATATCACGAAACTATTAAATTATTTATTAAATCATCTCTCTTAGAAGATAAAAATTAAAATATATAAAATTTTATATTTTAATGGAGCAAACTAATGTTATTTTAATGTCAGTTAATGACAATAAACGGTAAAATTTTTTTATAAAAAGCAGTGATTTTTTGGCTTCTCACAGTTTAGTTTAAAAATAAGTTTGGTAGAATTATAATTCATCAAAAGGACTGTTGGGTAACAGTTAATAATATCTGACGCAGATTAAACCGGCGTCGGGCAAAACGCCGGTTTTCATCAAAAGGAGTGTCGGATGATTTCCATCTATTATTTAGCTACATTGAAATTATAACCTTCAAAAGTAAACGAACGGTAAACCAAAAAAATTTTTATAAACTTTTTTTATAAATTTATTTTAAGCACGAAACATCTTCTTTTTGAAAAACAAACTTATACAAAACAAGATAACAAAATTTACTATGAATTTTTAATGATTTTAAAAAAGAAGAATTGAGAAAGTCAGCACCTTCGGGCAAAAAGGCGCTGCTTCATCAAAAGGAGTGTTGAATGATTTATCATTGTTTAGCTACATTGAAATTATAACCTTCAACAGTAAACGAATGGTAAACTGCCAAAAAAATTACTATTTAATGTCAATCTTTACTTCACTAGGAACACCTAGAGAGCGATTTATCCTGTTGATAGTTCTTTTCTTTAACTTTTTCTTAGAATTTAAAGATGATTTGGCAGTAAATGTTTCTATATAAGATTTTTTATCATAATTCTCCTTCAGAAGAATTATCTTATCCAAAATATTTTTATTAAACTCCTTTTTGAGAGTAATTTCCACAAGATCATTATCATAACCTAGCTTTTTATCATAAAAAAACTCAAAAAAATTCTCTTTATTTAAAGATTCAAAATGATATTTCCATAAATTTGTATGCGGATCATACTCTTTGGAAACGATAAAACCTCTGTAAAGCAAATTTTTACTCTCTTCTTCATTTTTCCATTTGATCTTGTCCACCTCTTTTGTCTTCTTTGTGGATATTTCGGATATAGCAGGAGAGGTAAAATATGAAGGTTCAAAAATTTTACAACCGCTTATAAAAAATAAAATAATCAACAATAAAAAATATCTTTGCATTTTACATCCTTCTTCGTATTATACTAAGTTTTATCGGAAAAAAACAGTGATTTGTTTAATAACATCACAATGTACCCACCCGCAGCTATCAAAGAAGCATACAAAAATATATTTTCACCATAAAGATAACCAAAAAGTACCGATCCCAAAAAACCGCCCAAACCAAAACCAAATCCGTAATAAAACTGGGAAGAGAGCTTTTTGTCTTTATAAAGAGTATAAAGATAACTCAGTGTTGCCGTATGATAAAGAGCAAAGCTAACCGCATGAAAACTCTGTTGCAGATACAAAAAGGGCAGTGAAGAGGGATACAGATAGATTATCAGCCATCTAAGAGCGGTTATGAGAGTTGAGAGTTTGATCAAAAACCGCAAATCATATTTTAAAAAATATGTCTGAAAATAAAAAACCGCAACTTCACAAATGATACTAAAAGACCAAAGATAACTGACCGTTTCCAAAGAGATGCCGTGTTTACTCTCAAAAATCGTAAAAAAGTTGTAAAATGCTCCAAAACTTACCTGCATCAAAAAGATATTGATCCAAAGAGCAAAATCTTTGCCAAATCTAAAAGGCTTTTTTGCTTTCTTGTTTTTTTGAACATGAGAGAGAGTTCCTTTTTGAGATATCAAAATAGAAAAAACAACAGTACATACAACAAGAATAACAAACAGATGAACTCCCGTGATGTAAGAATCCAGATATTTTGCCAACACCAAACCGGCAATCATAAATCCAAGAGAGCCAAAAAGCCTCGCTTTTCCGTAAAATTCCTTTTTTAGATACTGCAAAGAGAATGTTTCGATATAAGGAAGGATCAAAGAAGAGGATATGCCGTACAAAGAGACAGAGATCAAAAACAGATAAAAATCTTTAATCGTTACATAAAAGGAGAGGGAACTGAAAAATATCATATACAACGAAAGATTTAACACTCTTTTGTTTAAAGAGAAGTACTTTAAAAACAAAAACGGAACCAAAAATCTAATCAAAGGAGCCGACGCAAATATGACACCTATCTCAAAAGAGCTGTATCCAAGGGTATCCAAAATTTTTGGTAAAAATATGACATAAATACCGACAACGGAAAAATTAAAAAAGAAAAAAGCGCTGATCAGCCAAAACATAAGGCTATTTTTCTAATGAGATCACCGTCGTTTTTGAGAGTATATCATGAAGCATCTTTTTATCTTTTCTAAAATAGCCCATCAAAACACCGGCTATCGTGGTTGCGCTGATAAGAAAAAGAAGATATCTTAAAATCGCTCTTAAAAGGGATGGCTGTTTTTTGGTTTCATTATCTATCACTTTGAGTTCATAAGCCTTATATCCCGGAGTCTGTCCCGTTTTTACCCAAAAAGCCACCACGATAAGACCAAAAACCAGACTCAAAGACCACCTTGCCACCGATGAGTTTTGAAAACTATCTTTATCTCCCATAATCACATAGGTAACAAAATATGCTATCGGCATCATGATAAGAAACATATCGGTTATAAAAGCTTTTAAACGGGAAAAGAGAGAGGCATAGTTAAAAGCACTCTCTTTTTCTTTTAATTTGGACTCTTTTTTGGGAGGAATTTTATTTTGCTTTATATCTCTCCAGCGCATATTTTTGTTTAATTGCCTCTGCTACCGGGTTTATAGGCGATTGAGCCCTCTTTGCAAAGAGGACAGCTATCGGGTTTGTAAATCTCAAATGTAAAATCTTCCAAAGCAAAAAAGGGAAGATTATCGGGAAGTTTGCAGTTTGAATCTCTTTTGATATCTGAACCCTCTCTGTGGCAGAAACCGCGATTTGCCAAAGCTGCAAATCCTACGATCTCACCTCCGAGTTCCTTGATAACTTTTGCCGCTTCCATAGCCGAGCCGCCCGTTGTTATGATATCTTCACAGACAAGAACTTTCTCACCTTTTGAGACTTCAAAACCGCGCCTTATCGTCATTTTGCCCTGCACTCTTTCGGCAAATATAAATCTCACGCCCAAAGACCTTGAAAGCTCATATCCGGCAAGAAGACCGCCAAGAGCCGGAGAACAGACGGTATCTATCAAAATACCGGCTTTTTTTATCTCATCGGCAAGTTTTGAAGCCAAGATTTCCGCTCTTTTTGGATCTTCCAAAACTTTTGCGCTTTGAAGATAATATTTTGAATGATTACCGCTGCTTAAAAGAAAATGCCCCTCTAACAAAGCGCCGCAATCTTGATAAATCTTTTTAACATCCATCAATTATACTTTTAGAAGTTCAGCCTCTTTGGCTTTTACAAGATCATCAACTTTTTTCGTATAATCATCGGTAAATTTTTGAATTTTATCATGAGCTTTTTTGCTCTCGTCTTCTGTAATCTCTTTGTCTTTTTCAAGATGTTTTATCTTGTTGTTGGCATCTTTTCTTATATTTCTTATAGCGATTTTCGCTTTTTCACCCATTGCTTTGGCTTTTTTTACATTCTCTTTTCTCTGCTCCACAGTCATTGGAGGAAAAAAGAGTTTTACGCTCTCTCCGTCATTATTCGGATTGACACCGATATTTGCCTCCTGGATACCTCTTTCCACCTCTTTTAGCATACTCTTTTCCCAAGGCGAAATGGTTATCGTCATAGCATCCGTTGCCAAAACGGTTGCCACCTGATTTAAAGGCGTGGGCGTACCGTAATAATCTATTTTGATATTATCAAGTATAGATGTTGAAACTTTACCGCTTCTTAAAGTTGTAAAATCTTTTTTCAAAACCTCAATGCTCTTTTTCATCCCCTCTTCGGTATAGCCATAGATCTCATCAGTCGTCATAGAGTATTCCTTTGCTTATCTGAATTTTATTATTCTTTTGTCGTATCGCCAACAGGCGCAGCAGGTGCCGTCGGAGCTTTGGGCGCTTCGCTCGTCTCCTCTTTTGCCGGTGCGGCAGGTACGGCGGGAGAAGGAACAACAGCTTTTTTCTCTACTTTCATATCCTCAACGATAGAAGCTTTTTTCTCTTTATTGTAAAAATAACCCAAAGCCAATGTATTGATTACAAAAAAGAGACCTACTATAAAAGTAAATTTAGCCAAAAAACCGGCAGGTCCTTTAGCGCCAAAAAGCGATTCATTGCTTCCGCTGTAAGCTCCCAGACCGATAGAAGAGCTTTTTTGCAAAAGAACGGCAATTGTCAAAACAAGTGCTAAAACAAACTGTAAAATCAAAATGATATTCAACATATAAAAATCCCTCAAGTATGTTATAATTGGGCGCAATATTACCGAAATATTGTTGAAAGAATTGTTAAAGTGAATACTATAGAAAAATATTTATTACAAAACCCTGCTCACATCAAAGAGTTTTCAAAAAGAGCATACTCTTATGAGAGCTACAACATCATACAAAAAGAGGTTGCCAGAAAACTTGTTTGCAAAATCTCTTCAAAACCAAAAAGGATACTTGATATCGGTTGTGGCAGTGGAGAGATATTTAAAAATATCCATTGGCAAACAAAACTTTTTGTAGGCGTGGATCTCTCAAAAGCCATGTGTAAACTTCATCCAAAACATGAGGGGGTTGAAATAATATGCGCCGATTTTGAAGATAAAAAGCTTTACAGAGGGTTGGAAAAATTTGCCCCCTTTGATCTTGTCATCTCCTCTTCGGCTCTTCAGTGGGCAAAAGATATTGACAAAGTCTTTTTCAAATTGTCATCTTTGGGAGAACATTGGCTTTTTGGTATTTTCTGTAACAAAACTTTTAAAACCATCTCCAAAATAACATCTGTTCCCTCGATTCTTCCAAATTCAAAAGATGTTATAGACTGTGCAAAAAAATACAAAAACTGTCAGTTTGAGACGATAGAATACAGACTCTTTTTTCAAGACAACCTCTCAAAATTCCGCTATATCAAAAAAAGTGGAGTAAGCGGAGGAGAGAAAAAACTAAACTATCTGCAAACAAAAAATCTCATAAAAAACTATCCTCTCCCATATCTTGAATTTGAAGTGCTTTACATATCATCAATATAGCCGATTTTGAAACAAAAAATCAAAAATAATTTTCTTG
The DNA here is from genome assembly GCA_964450755.1 of uncultured Campylobacterales bacterium. Taxonomy (GTDB): domain Bacteria; phylum Campylobacterota; class Campylobacteria; order Campylobacterales; family JAADDG01; genus JAADDG01. The sequence continues at coordinate 31,107 of CAYVDJ010000025.1, read as the reverse complement.
GTTAAATAAATTTTATAATTAATACTCTCTTAAATTTTTTTTGTCATAATGGTATAAAGAATTACAGGAGAGAGTCATGAAAAAAGCTGTGTTTTATCTTGTTTTTATATTTTTAGCCGCTTTTATCACCGGGTGCAAAGGAGGAGGATATATCTCACTAGGCGAGGATGAGTTTGATTATCCTGTCAATTTGGAATATCTGGCATATTACGGTATAAACGGCAATATCGATGATGATCTCCAAAGCCGACAGATAATGATTATCAACAATGAAAATGAATATAAAAGATTATACAAACATTACAATCCTTATGAAAATATACCTTATGTTGATTTTTCAAGATATGAGGTTATAGCTGTTATAAGCGATGTAAAAAGAACCGGCGGATATGATATAAAAATCAGAAATATAGCAGAATATCCCGATTATATCTTGATAGATGTCATATTTCAAGAACCCTCTGAAAACTGTCTTGTAACAGAGTCTCTGACTCAGCCTTTTGTTTTTATAAAGATAAAAAGAAGTTATAAAACTATAAAGATAAAAGAGAAGAAGGAGATATACTCCTGCTTCTAAACTTTTATCTTAGCGTATCAAACCATTCATAGGCATCTATATAAAAAGGTATGGAACACTCACCGTGTCCGCCTCCCTCTTTTGTTACAAGCTCTACACTATTGCTTCCTTTGTCTATAAAAGATTTATAGGCGTTTTGAGAATTGACAACAGGTACGACTTTGTCTCCCTCACAGTGATAGAGTCTCATCTTCATAGTCGGTTTCCAGTCAATTATCGAGTTTTCAACCAAAACATTTTTCAGATCTTCTTCACCGCCGTTTAAATAATCCTCTATAAACCTATCCTGATACATCTTCTCCCTTTTGGCAGGAAGATCGATATGAAGCATATTTCCTTTTGCTTTCTCTTTGAAAAAGTTATCAAGCTCATCAGCATAAGGATCTTTAAATATCTCATGCAGTCTGTTCCAGTTATAATAGTGATTGTAACTGTACAGAACAAAAGCGGGAAGATTTGGATAATCATACTCTTTTTGGTTTAAAACCATATCGGCAGTTGTTTTCATATCGTATGATCCAGCCATCGGCGCACCTGCGGTTACCTGAAGTTCGTCTTTGTAGTTTTTTTCAATCTCCTCCAAAGCTGCCATTGTGGCGTATCCGCCTTCGGAATATCCGCTTAAAAACAGTTTTCCGCTTTGTTTGATGCCTCTTTTGTCCAAGAACTCTTTTACGGCAAAAAGCATATCTATTATAGAATTTGCTATCGGTTCTTTGATAAGATATGGATGAAAGTATTTCAGACTTTTTCCATATCCTATATAATCTGGCATAGAGACGGCATATCCTTTTGTTGCACTTATCAAAGTTCCGACACTTCCCAAAGGATCATGGGTGGAAGGAACATCAAAATTGCCGAATTTCGTTCCGTGCTGATCACTTACAAGATCCAAAGGTTCACTTGCATCTTTTGGCAGAGTCAAAAGTCCTGACGCATTTACCTTCTCTTTGTTTGCATTAACCGTCGTATAGATGATTTTGTAAGCCTCGACTCCTCTTATCTTATCCACTGTCAATTCGGGATGGGAAGAGAGCATATCTTTGAAAAAATCTTTAAGATAGGTACTGTTTTTTGACATCACTTTTTCATAATGAACCAATCTTCCTCTTTCTAAAACGGCATTTTCGCTAATACCTCCCTCTTTGCCTATGATCTCATCAATCAGCTTTCTTGCATCATCATTGGATAAAAGATCATCCAAAAATCTGTTCTTGTCGGTATAGCCTCTTTCAAAAGAGTCTCTCCAAACTCTTATCTGTTCAAGATTTGCGCTGTAACCAAAAACCGTTTCATAAGAGAGAGCTATAAATTCATCAATAGAGAGATCTTTACTCTCATTCTCTTTTGAAAGCAGAAATTTTTTGGAAAGTGTGTAGATATCGCCTGGATGATCTTTTAGATAACCTGTCCAGTATTTAATCTCCCCTTTACTTGCTTCTCTGTCCAAAACAATGCTGTAGAGTCTTTTTATGATTTTTTCCAACTCACCGTCTTCTATACCGTTAACTCCGTTTTCTCCCAAAAGTTTGAAAGGATAGTTGATAATTTTAACACTGAGCGTAACTTCTATCGTTTCACCTTTAAAAGTATAAACTCCGTCTTTTAGGGGAACATTTACATTTATAGTATCTATATTTTCATATTTTCTGTTTTTTAAAGACTCAAAAATACCATATCTCTCATCAGCATCAATCTCGGTTGCACTCAGTTTAAGTTCCAACTCTTTTTCATTCGGAAAAACAAAATCATTAAACAGAGGCTGATTTACTGTCTTCTCTCCCGTTTGATGGTATTTGTAAACAGGAACCACCGCACCTCCGACAAGCCTTTGAGATATGGCATCTTCTATATCCCATCTCTTTTTTGCATAGGGAGAAAAAAATTCACTCTCAAAAACAACTTCCGCCGGTAAAAATTTCGCATACCAGTGATTTTTTTCATGCAGATCATAAACGGCAGCTTTTTGCAAAGTTATCTCCACTCTTTTGTTTGAAAGTAAAAAGGAGGCTATCTGCACCCATGCTCCTCTTGCGGTTTTTATACCGAGGTGATTTACATGAAAATAGGAATGAGTCGGCATATATCCCATAAATTTGGACTCATCGGAAAGTCTGTTAAAGTAGGTATCATAAGCTACCTGAAAGCCGTCATTTGGCATATATTGACCGTTTAAAATCAAAAGTGTCGTCAAAGCATGGCTTAAAGCGTCATCTTTTGTGGATGTTTCATGACCTATCAAAATATCTTTGAAATAGGGACTGTCTGAATTTCTGTGGGGATTGTGAAGATTGTTGTTTATCCAGTTATAACTCATATGCTCCACATCGATGGAAGGTTCATCAACTTCATCCCATATCTTCATAAAAAAATCATTACTTGCCGCATAATTTCCTCCGACTACTCCTTCAAGAGTAAGCCATCTTGCTATCTTTTTATCAGCTGCCAGATTTTCATAGTTTTTTTCTATCAGCCATCTTGTAACAAGAGCTCCCATACTTCCGCTGACAAAATTTACCTGTTTTGCACCGGTTCTTTTTAAAAGATGTTTGGCATATTTTGCCATGATCATCGCATATCTTGGTATTCCTCCTCCGTATTGCGCAGTAATATCCTCTATATCTTCGATATCCTTTGCCGTATAGTAGGCAGGGGGTTTGTCTCCGTAATAATCGGTAGTAGCCACTACATTTGGTTTATTTTTATCCTCTTCTTTGTTTGTTGTAGGAAGAGCGATAAAAGAGGGTATCGACTCAAAAAAACTCTCATATTTATCATCTCCGTAAGTTGCCTTTCTTTTATATCCTCCGTTATTGAAACCGTGAACATAGACAGTAACGGTTTTATTTGGGTCAAAAGGTTGGGCATTTAAAAACAGACAACCAAAAAGAGATATTACAAATATCAATATAACCTTTTTCATAAAAACTCCTAAAAATTATTTGGTTCATTATAACTAAAAAAATATTAAAATTAATATTTAAAGTAAAATATTAATTCATAAAGATATCTTTTATGTATTAAATAAAATTTTATAAAAAAATAGTATAATTAAATTAAACTATTACTATCTTATAAAAGGCGGTTGAGATGAAATTATTTAGATTATGTATGAGTGCGGCTCTTCTTATTTCGTTAAATTCAGTTGCAAGTGATTCAAAATATGAGATTATTCCAAAGGTGGGAGAGAATTTTTTTGATGACGATTCGGGCATTGATGACGAAGTTGCATACGGTATTGATATAAATTATTATTTCACCCATGACACGGGAATACAGATAGGATATCAAAGAACCGATGATGCAAAATACCTATGGTACTATCCAAATACAACCGATATTCAGAGATTTTATATAAATGCGCTTTATGAACCTGCAAAATACGGCAATCTCACTCCCTATCTTTTGGCGGGTGGAGGATATGAAAAACTCTCCAATGAAATAGGCAATCAAAAATCTCAGGCATTTTTCAATGCCGGTGTAGGCGTAAAATATGCCATCACACCTGTATTTGATGTAGTGGCGGAAGCAAAATATATAAAAAAAGCAGATACAATGGATAATGATATCCTGACAAGTTTAGGAGTGGGATATAAATTCGGCACTGTTTCAAACTCAACATTTACAGCCCAAAACCAACAATTTACCCCAAAACCGATACCACTCTCAGACAGTGAACTTCAAAGCGTAAACTCTTCGGTAACACAAGAAGAACTGCCTATGCCAAAAGAGGAGAAAAAAGATATATTTGAAGAACACAAAGCTCTTCAGGATTCCCTTGCAAAAAAACCTGTACCAAAAACAAACGGATGTAAAGAGAGTGTAATAAAGGGTTACTATGTCCAGGTTGGAGCCTATGCACACAGCAAACCTGTCAGATATCTAAACAGTATCGAACAAAAAGGATACCAGGCTACTCTTTATGAAACATCCATAAAAGGCAAAACGGTTACAAAAGTACTTGTAGGACCTTACAGCTCATACAGTGAAGCAAGAAAAAAATTAAAAGAGATAAAATCAAAAATAGTAAACAACGCCTTTATATACAGTATGTAAAAAGATCAAAGGGGGAGATTTTTTATCTCTCTTTTTATAAAATTTTTAAACTCTTCAAAGAGTTTGGTAGGGGATTTGTTTTTATGGTATATCATATAAAGATTTCTTTTAAAAGAGAGATTTTTTAACTTCACCTCATAAAGTCTTTTCTCCCTCAACTCTCTTTTCACCGCATGTTTGGAGATACAGGTTATCGTATCTTTATGACACAAGATACTTTTTATCTCTTCAAATTCCGAAAACTCCAAAAATATATTGAGTTTTTGAGCAAGATGTCCAAGTTTTTTTAGAAAAATATCTCTTGTTCCCGACCCTCTTTCTCTCAAAATCCATTTTCTGTCAAAAAGAGTATCTATAAAAACCTCTTTTTTGGATAATGCTTCATCACTTGAAACGACTATCAACTCATCCTGCGTTATTTTAACCATCTCTATTTCAATATCTTTTATCTCACTCTCTATAAATCCTATATCAAACTCTCCTTTATGGATACTTTCCACTATCAAAAAAGAGTTAGCCGTTTTTTTCTCTATCTTTACCTCTTTAAACTTTAACAAAAACCGATAAATAGGCTCTGCCAATAGATAATCACTTATCGTTTTACTTGAAATAACTTTTAGACTGCCGCTTATTTTATCTTTTGCAAAAATATTTTGGGCATCTTTTAAAAAGAGAAAATGGGGTTTTACAATCTCTTTGAAATATCTTCCTCTCTCATTTAAAACAAGTTTCTTTCCTATTCTGTCAAAAAGCCTTTCTCCTGTTTTGTTTTCAAGAGATTTTATGGCGATAGAAACAGCCGACTGGGTTACTTTAAACTCTTCTGCTACTCTTCCTACATTTGAATATTCACAAAGAGAGAGAAAAAAATCGATCTCTTTAAAGGTAATCACTCTTTTTCCTTATTAACTGACCTTATACACTATGGATACGATATAATCCGTAAGTCAGTTATTAAAAAATATTTATGATTATATCATATTTTATTTATTTTACTTATTGATAATTTTGCATTATAATAAGCCAAAAATCATAGAAGGATAAAAAAAATGGCTTTTACAAAAGAGAACCGCGCTCACACTCTAAGCGGTATTTTATTTGTAGCTCTGTTTGCTATGGCAGCTACATATCTGGCAGATTTTAAGTTTTTTAAGGATTTGGGAATCAGCCCTCTTATTATCGGTATCGTTCTTGGAATGTTCTATGCAAATACTCTAAGAAACAAACTCCCAAAAGAATGGGTACCGGGTATCATCTTTTCTACAAAAACACTCTTAAGAACCGCTATCGTTTTTTACGGTTTTAGACTTACTTTTCAAAATATAGCCGATGTCGGAATGGCAGGAATACTTGTAAGTACTGTCATGGTGGCAACTACTTTTATCATAGGATATTTTGTAGGTGTAAAATTTTTGAAACTTGACAGGGATACAACCATCTTGACAAGTGCAGGAAGCTCCATCTGCGGTGCTGCTGCCGTTTTGGCAACCGAACCGGTGGTAAAAGCGGAAGCTTATAAAAGTGCTATCGCCGTTTCTACGGTTGTTATTTTCGGAACTATTGCAATGTTTTTATACCCTTTTCTTTATAAAAGCGGAATATTGAACTTTGATCCAAAAACCATGGGGATATACATAGGAGGAACCGTACATGAAGTTGCCCATGTAGTAGCGGCAGGAAATGCGGTAGGAAATATAACCGCTGAAAATGCCGTTATCGTAAAGATGATAAGAGTTATGCTGATAGCTCCGTTTTTACTGATACTCGGATTTTGGATTGCCAAAAGCAGTGCAAACAAAATAAGCGGTTCAAAAACAAAGATCTCCATACCGTGGTTTGCAGTTTTGTTTATAGCGGTTGCGGGATTTAACTCTTTGGATATACTGCCTCACCAGGCGGTATCAACCATCAACAGTCTGGATACTTTTGCCCTGACTATGGCAATGAGCGCTCTTGGAATGGAAACGAGTATTGAAAAATTCAAAGGAGTGGGTATGAAACCTGTATATCTGGCTCTTATCCTTTTTGTATGGCTGATTTTCGGAGGTTACGCAGTTACAGCACTGATAAGCTGACAAGGGTACGGTCCAAGCCGTACTTTGTCATATTATGTAACAATATATTGTTACTAAACAGTTAATATTTGATTTAAATTCTTAAATTTTAATCTTTTTTTTAAAATCCTCTTAATTTCTTCAATAATTTAGATATAATGTTTCCTATCAGTGCATCTTGGAATTAATTTTTAGGAAGTACTTTGAATATTTAGCGGACTTTTAAGAGTCCAAATCAGGAGAAAGAGAAAAACATGAACATTTATGTTGGAAATTTGTTTTACGGAATGAGCGAAGAAGAGTTAAGAGATCAATTTGCATCTTTTGGAGAAGTAAGCAGTGTAAGAATTATTACTGATAGAGAAACAAACAGATCAAAAGGTTTTGGTTTTGTAGATATGCCAAATGATGACGAAGCACAAAAAGCAATTGACGAATTGAACGGAAAAGAGCTAAGCGGAAGAAATCTAAGAGTTAATGAAGCCAGACCAAGAGAGCCTCGACCAAGAAGAGATAGATACTAATCTAAAACAACTTCAAAAAACCCCTGCATCTTTTGTAGGGGTCTAATAAAACAATCTTATATAAATTCCTTTTTTATCAAAGGCAAAAGCCTCTTTTTTATCATCTCTTTTGTTTTTACAAACTCTTTGTAAGATTTTCCATCCGGATCCTCAAATCCTATATGAACGGTTTTGACATTTTTTCCAAACATAGGACAGCTCTCCTTTGCATTATCACATACTGTAACAACAAGATCAAAAGTTTTATCTTTTGAAACCTCATCAATGCTTTTAGAGTAATATCTTTTATCCCATGCCTTTTCCTCTTTTAAAACTTTTACGGCATTTTTATTGACTCTGCCACTTGGTCTGCTTCCGGCGCTGTAAGCAATGATATTGTTACCTTTTAGATATTTGTTAATCAACGCTTCACCCATGATAGAACGACAACTGTTACCCGTACATAAAATCAATACTTTTTTCATAATTTAAATTATATCCTCTTCAAATAAAATCGAAATAAAAACTATCATTTCAAATTAAGCCAAATACTTTTAAAGTTTCAAAATATCCTCAAATTTCTTTTAAAGATTAAAATACATTTATTTTTATGACAATTCAACTAATTTAAATTATTTTTTAATGTAAAGTAAATTTTATATTCAATATAATTAAAAATAAAACTTACTGGGAGAGTACAATGAAAAAAATCAGTTTTTTACTGTTTGTTTTGATTTTTATCCTTTTCAATATCAATCTGTCAGCAGAAACAGAACCAAATGACACCTGTTTGACAAGCACTCCGATCTCACCTCTTGAAGGTACTTCCAATCATCAGTTGGTAACGGTTGAGGGAGCTACGATATCCAAAGGATTTGAAGAAGGAACACACAAATACGATTATGACAGAGACAATTTCTATTTCACACCAGCGGTTGACGGAGAAATAAATATAAAATTCCAGTCAAGCGGAAATACAAATTTCTTTGTAGGTATTCCGACATGTAACGGAAATATCATAAGTTCTTTCTCTTCCCATGCTCAGGCTCTTTTTTATGCAAAAGCGGGAGAGAGGGTAAATCTTTTGGCAATGTGCAGATACAGAAGAAACTACAAAATAATGATAGAGTTTACTCCGCACAGTAACTCTTCAGAAACAAAATCCAAAATATCAATAAAGGATGTTTCAATAAGCGAGGGAGACAGCGGTATCTTAAAAGATATGGTATTTACTTTGGTTTTGGATAAACCATCTTCCACACTTGTAGGTGTTGATTTTAAAACCGTCTCTTCAACCGCACAGGCATCAAAAGACTATAAAACAAAAAATGCAAGAGTCGTTTTTATGCCGGGTGAAACAGAAAAAGAGGTAAAAGTATCTATCATAGGAGATGATGAAAAAGAGAGTGATGAAGAGTTTGAAGTTAAGTTGGAAAATCCATACAATGCCGAAATAGCCGTAAAAAAGGCAAAAGGCATCATCATAGATGACGATAACGGTTTTGTAACTCCAACCTATTTTGATACCGAACCAAATAACGACTGCTCTGCTTCAGAGTTGATTCCAGAGTTGGATCAGATTTCCGAAACGGTGAGATTTAAGGCAAAAGCAAAAGTCGATCCAAATCAGGAGGAATTTGGAAACGAAGCCAGAGACTATTTTCATTTTACTCCTGCAGCAGACGGAAATATAACAATAGAGCTTAGTTCAAACAAAGCTATCTGGTTTACGATAGGCAACAAAGGCTGCTCTTCTCCATGGGACGATACAAGCAAATGGAACATTCAAAGAGGAACCGACACCAAAGTATTTAAAACTTTTAATATTAAAGCCGGTAAAAGGATAGATATCTCAGCGGTAAGCTATGATCCGAAAACTTATGACTTCAAAGTGATATTTACTCCAAAATCATCTGATGAATCCTACAAAGAGAATACTTTGGAAGGATTTGTAAAAAGGATGTATATCAAAGCTCTAAAAAGAGATGCCAAAGCCGACGGTCTCAATTTTTGGGTTGATGAGCTTAAAAACAACAAAAAAACGGCACAGGATATGGCAAGATACTTTTTTGACTCTTTTGAATTCAAATCCCAAAATCTCTCTAATGAGGAATTTTTAAACAGGGTGTATGAAACTATTATGAACAGAGAACCCGATAATGAGGGATATAACTACTGGCTTAATCGACTGGATAAAAATGACCTCTCAAGAGTGGAAATTGTAGATATGTTTGTAGATTCTCCCGAATTTAAAAATCTGGCTAAACTGTACGGAATAAAAGCCAACTAAAATTTTATGGGTATGCAACTTCATTTTGGATTGCATACCCAAAATTTACTCAAACATAGCCTTGTCTGTAATATCTATCTTATCATAATTTTTTTCAAATACAATCTTCCCTCCTCTGACATCTCTTTTTGGAGTCTCATTAAATTCATAAAGATAAACGGGATTGAAAGGATGTGTAATATCATAAATCTCTATATTACCGCTTTTTGGATCTCTTTTGTAAGCTCTGCTTTTATCTTCAGAATAGACAAAAGGGAGATTTGTCGTATCTTTGGTATCATATCTGTTTAAAAGACACGGATCTATCTCATAACTTAGATCCACGGTTAAGAGCTTCTTATAAAAATCCTCATAAATATAGGCTCTTGTATGGTCATCTGTAATTCTGACTTTTTCACCGCATGTATAATCGGGACTCTCATATTCTGAAATAAATTTCATCGAAAAAAGATCTTTTATATCATAAATCATCAATTTACTATGATATCCTCCGATATAGTAGTTACATGACCTCACAAGAAAATATCCTCTCTCCTGCGTATTGGATAAAACAATATCTTTGATTTCATTTTCAAAAAAGTATCTTTTTAAAATTGCAGGAGTATGATCAAACAAATTATCCAAAACGGAGATATTATTATCATTTGAAGATATATATATTTTACTGTTATCCGATGACAATACAAAATCCTTAATATTGCCAATATCTCCGATTATGGCTTTCAAAATCGGTCTGTTTATATCTTTTATATCTATAACTCTGATTTTGTTTAAAGCGCTGCTGTAAATCAGATTCCCGTCTTTGGAGAGTTCCAAAGAACCTTTGAAATTATAGTTGGCTTTTAAATCTTTGAATTTTCCTATTTCAACCGGATTTGAAAACATCGTTACATCATATATTAACAATTCATCTCCGGTAGGTTTTAAACCTCCATATACAACATTGACAAAAAGTTTTCTTTCATCCTGCGACAGAAGAAGATTACTCACCTTTCCCGCCACTTTGATACTGCCGATTATGGAAGGATTATCGGCATTTGCAATATCCAAAACAAAAATATCACTTTGCAGTCCACTGCCCTCACAGATATAGAGTACATCACCTTTTTTTGCCAACAATGATTTTTGGAAATCTTCATAAGAGGCAGTAATATCAAGATATTTGACTATTTGAGGAGGAAAATCATCTCTGAATTTTATAACGGCAAGTTTATGCTTTTTATCGGCATAATAATCCAAATAAGCTACTTTGGCATCTTTGGATAAATTTATCGAATAGCAAACACCGTTTATATATATCTTCTCTTTTTTCCTGATAGAAGAAAGATCACTTATATCAAATATATTTAAACCTTCCGTATCCGCGATATATATCTTTTTTTCATCATTGCAAAGAGCAAAATCATTGGCAACAGAACCGTTAATATCGACTTTTGCCATTAATGATATATTCAAAGGATTGGCGATATCAAAAATCTTTACCTGATATGATTTATCGACAGAAAATTTGGAACTGTTTTCAACTGCAAAAAGAGTTTTATTGTCTTTTGAGAGCAGAATTTTTACTATCTCCCTGTTTTGGGTAATGCTGTTTATATCAGGATTAAAGATATCATCTGCGTAAGTTGTATCGTTTTCATGAATCTTGGAAACAATCTCTTTGATTTTTGATTTTTTGAATTTCGGATATAATTTATCGATATCTTTTACCGGATCAAAAGCAAAAATATCATTTATATCAATTTTATTATCATTATTGATATCTTCTTTGAAGATTTTTGAAGGAAGCTCTCTTATCCTCTCTTCTAACTCATCCTGTTTGTAAAAATATTTATGAACATACAGATATAAAATCTCTGAAGCTATGGTAAGATGAATTGGATTTTTATACTCTTTTAGCCATTTTCCTTTTGAAACAAGTCTGATTTTTCCACTGTTTTTAAGAGAAACAGCATCAATAATCCCATTGTTGTCACTGTCTTTGTCAATGCCTCCTTTAACTTCATAGATATAAAATTTTTCATCTTTCAAAGAATTTAAATGGGCATTAAATTTTCCGATTTTTTCTATATCACTGTTGTCATTTGAAGTTTTTTCACTAAAAATCACTTTTTTTGTAAAGTTTTGTTCAAGCAGATATATCGTGGCATTTGCATCAGCCAATCTTCCTAGTAAAGCCACTGCAAATCGGGTATCATCTGCACTATTTCCACCGCCGCCGCCACAGCCGATCAAGAAATATACAACAAACAAAAGAGAAGAGATTTGTAAAAAAATTTTTTTAAAGATTAACATATTTTAATCCTTCATATCTTTAACATTCTATAAAAAGTAAGAACTCTTTCTTTTTATTTCTTAAAATGTTATATTTTTATCATTCTATCATAATTTTTTAACAAAATCACTTATTCTTTACTTTAAATTTTACTATATAGAAATAAATATTGCAATGAGAGTTATTGACTGCCCTTAATTAAAACCGTCTTGAGTCAGTTCCCTGAAAGGAACGCTTTTGCCGCTGTGATCTGATCTTTGTACTTTTATATTTCTCAGTTTTATATCGGATTTCATCTTTGAACCGTCTATATCTATCAAGACCAATTCACCGGGATTTATATAATTTGCATTATCGCTTAAAATAATTTTATCAGTTGTATTCAAATCTATCGGATAAGGCGAACCGTTATATATCCAAAAATCATTTTCATCTGGTCTGCCAACTATATCTTTGTTTACGGAACTTTCGGGTGCGCCTGAAAATCTTGAACTTGCCTGGGCAGTTACCGCAATGATATCATAATCAGCAGAGTCATCTCCTTCTCCATTTTCTCCGATACCGTTTTGACTGCACTCAACATAGGCTATCACTCTAAGGGCTGAAGAATTTTTGACAAGCTTACTGAAAATTTTTCCCTGATCATTAAAAAGAGCATATTTTTTGGAAATATCCATACTGTTTTTTGAGTCAAATTTCGCCTCTTTTTCACTGCTGTGAAGAGTTAAAAGAACTCCGTTTGCAAATTTTTCCTCTTTCCCGTCCTCATCAACATCATAAGTCTCTTTGTTGCCGTCTTTTCCGCCTCTCCAACCGGAATTGACAATATCTTTATACTTTGCATTTGCCACCTCAAAAGAACTTATAACCGCTCTCATCGTACCCATTTCAGCATTTATTTTTGCAGTATCATCCATTTTATTAAATTTGGGAAGGGCAATAGATGCCAAAATACCTATGATAACGATAATAAAGACAAGTTCTATAAGAGTAAAAGCTTTTTTATTCATCTTTTTCCTTAATAATGTTACAATTTTATATCGTCAAAAAAAGGATTTTATTTGAGTGTTACGATAAAAGAAGCAATTAATTTAATAACTAAAGAATTAATACCATTGCAGACAGAGATATTGCCTTTGGAAGAGGCAAAAGGCAGAATCTGCACAAAAGAGATAAAAGCTTCTATCGCCCTTCCTCCCTTTGACAACTCCGCAATGGACGGTTATGCACTTAGGATGGACAAAGAAGCACCACAAAAAGGAGAGAGTTTTAAAGTAATAGGAAAAATACTGGCAGGTGAAAAAAACAATTTTCATTTGAAAAAAACTCAAGCTGTCAAAATCATGACAGGAGCAATGATCCCGCCCAAGACGGATTGTGTAATACCTCAGGAAAAAACAACCGCTTTGGATGATAATTTTATCCGACTGAATGAAGATATCAAGTTAGAGGCAAATATAAGAAAAAAGGGTGAAGACATCAATATAGGAGATACCGTTATCTCACCGTCAGAAGAGATCAAGTCATCCCATATAGCATTATTGGCAAGTCAGGGCATAACTCATATATCAGTTTACAAAAAACCGAAAGTTTCGGTTTTTAGTTCGGGAAACGAACTTAAACTCCACTTTGAAAAACTTGAAAAATCACAAATTTACAACTCAAACACCCCCTATTTTATCTCCCGCGCCCATGAACTTGGCTGTGAAACAAGCTTTATAGGAAAAGCTGATGACAGTTTGGATTCTATCACCAAACTAATCTCATCCTCTTTAAAGAGCGATCTTATTTTAACAAGCGGAGGTGTTAGTGTAGGAGAAGCCGATTTTACCAAAGAGGCTTTTAAAAAACTGGGGTTTAAAGAGATTTTTTCAAAAGTCCAAATAAGACCCGGAAAACCTACAACTTTTGGAAAAATAGGCAATACGCTGGTTTTGAACCTGCCCGGAAATCCACTTGCCGGAGCGCTTAATTTTGAAATTTTCGGACGGATTATAATAGAGATGCTAAGGGGCGCAAAAGAGATCCACCACAACTTTGTAAAAACCAAAATATCTCATGACTATAAAAAGAAAAAAGGACCACAAAGTGTAATTCCGGGTAATTTTAACGGAGAATCTTTTGAAGTAACATCAAAATTTGCACCGGGAATGGTAAATGTACTAAACAGATGTAACGGATTTATCGTTCTATCGGAAAATACAGAGATATTAAAAAAAGGAGATACGGTAAAATTTATCCCTGTTGATTGGAATTTCAAAACAGAGAAATTTAAAGACTTTGCAACATAAATTTATAATTTTGATATATATTCGGCCAAAGACTCCATCTCCTCTTTTGTCAGATTCTTTAACTGCTTTTTCATAACAGAGAGCGTACCCTTATCGGAGTCGGTACTTTGAAAAAACATAAGTTTTTTAAGTAAAGTCTCCTTACTCTCTCCCGCTATAACAGCACTCCTGTCAAATGCTTTGTGTTTTCCGTCTTTGCCGTGGCAGCCGGAACATTTTTTATAAATACCGGCTGCATCGGCTGCATTTAAGACATGAAGAGAACAAAAAAGAGTTAAAATCACAACTTTTTCAACTTTTTTCAATATCTCTTTCATGCTTTTTCCCTTTTTATAATTTTGAAATATATTCGGCTACCGCTTTTATATCGGCATCGCTCAATGTTTTTACCTGACCTGCCATAACACCTTTCATAGCACCACCGTAACTTCCATCTTGATACCCTTTTATAGCACTTTCCAACTTTTCAGCTGTCCATCCTGCGATAACCTGGGATTTGCCAAGCGCTTTTTTTTCAGCTTTTGCACCATGACATCCGGCACATTTTACATAAACTTTATCACCTTCCGCACCACTCTCTTTTGGCGCTACCGCTTCGGCTACCGCTGTCGCTGCTTTGGCAACTTTTTCTTTTGTTGCCTCTACTGCCGAACTTGCAACCTCTTTTGTTGTTTCGGCAGCTTTGCTTACCATATTTTTACCGCCTTCTACTACATCCGAAGCAACTTCTTTTGTTGTTTCAGCTACTGCACTTGCAGCCTCTTTGGAACCTTCTACAACATTACCTGCAACCTCTTTTGTTGTATCTACTGCCGAACCTGCGGCTTCTTTTGTAGCTTCGGCAACATTTGAAGCAGCCTCTTTTGTGCTTTCAGCGGCATTTTTTACAACCTCGGTACTTTTTTCTATAATGCTTTTTTGCTCACCCGCATTGGCTTTCTCTTTGCTCTGTGAACCATCACTGCAACCGCTTATCAACATAGCAATAGCAACTATACTGAGAATTAAACTTTTTCTCATGAAATCTCCTTTATCTCCAAAAAATTTATAATAAATTTTACCTTTTTCGATATAAAATAGAGATAATATTTATTTTAATAATAAATTCTTAATCTTATAAATTTTTCGGATTTTCAAACAACATACCTTTAAGCAATCTGTCCCACATAAAAGGGTCTTTCCACTCTTTTTTTATCTGATCGCTAAACTCTATCTCTTTTAGAGAAATCTCTCCCATATTTTTATTGTAGGCATCTTCTCTAAAACCCTGTGCATATCCCGTATCCGTTTCATGAACAATAATACTGTGAAGATTTATCCCCTCTTCACCGTTTTTCATCTGCGTCTGTTCTAAAATCCTGTCAACCATTAAAAAAATAACCCGACTGTACTGTTCTGCCGAAGGATTTACCGGCAATCCAATCCATCTTTTTGAAAACTTTTTTATAAAACTTATATACTCCATATCGTCATATTTCCAAAAAGTTGTAGAGTGATCAAAGGAATCTATAATATCTTTTATATTTGTCTTCATTAATCCAAAATCATAGACCATTTGACCGTTATCGAGATAATCAGACTCAAAAATCACTTCTACTTTGTAAGAGTGTCCGTGAATACTGCTTTTACATCTGTCGGAAGTACAATTTCTTACGATGTGGGCATTTTCAAATTTAAAAAGCTTTCTTATTAACATTTTCCAATCCTATACCTTCTCTTTATTGTTCCATAACCTTATATGAAGTCTGTCCATATAGCAAAAGCAGTTTTTTATACAAAAATTTGCAACCTCTTTATCATTTTGTTGTAACTCTTTCGCACTGCTTCCAAGAGGCATACAGTAAACTTGAGGATTATTATACTCCATAACAATATCTTTGATCTCTTTTTCCGCTTTTTTTGAATTTATGATATCTTTATCCAAAACAAATTTAAAAAAAGAGTCTTTTGTATTGTTTATTATGGAACTTATCGCTTTTTTATTGATTCTTTTTTCATAAGGCTCTTTGCTGTTGGAGAGTTTTACGCTCATTGCAAAGATAACATCTCTAAAACAGGGATATTTTTCAAAATCTATATATATCGTTGCATTGGTTTCAATGGTGATACGGTATCCGCGGGAAAAAAAATATTTTAAAGTATTGCAAAAAATCTCTTCTTGATGATAAAGAAGAGGCTCTCCGCCGGTAAAAACGATATCTGCTTTACAGTCATCTTTTTGATACTGTTTTATCTCTTTTATAAGCTCTTCATCTTTTTGTATCTTTTTCCAAAGATGTGAAAAATGTTTTCTGTCAACCGCCCTTATAGAATCACACCCTCTCAAAATTTTATCACTGTCGGGTAAAAATGTTTTGGTGTTGAAACCTTTGCATTTTAGATTGCAACCACCAAAACGGACAAAAACAGAAGGGGTACCGGCATATTTGCCCTCCCCCTGAAAAGAGTAAAAACTTTCTACAAGATAGATCAATTATTCTCAGCCACCCGTTTCATAAAATGCTCTGCTTGATATTTCATTGTCTTCATGTCCCCATCTGTTCTTTTCGGGCTTGTTTTTCAAAACGGTTTTCAGCACTTCACTTGCGGCTTTTATATCCCCTTTCATAACGGCATCTTTGATACTCATAGCCTCGTCAAAATACAAACAGGGAATCAAAAATCCTTCGGCTGTCAGTCTTATACGGTTACAATCTTCACAAAAATCGTGTTTATGCGGATCGATGATACCAAAACGGTATCCGTCTTTTAGTTCATAGTTAAAAGCCGGACTGCTTCCGCTTCTTCCTACCTTTTTTATCTCATACTTCTCTTTGATATGATCCAAAATCTCTTTTCCGCACAATCCTTTAAGAGAATTTTTGGCAAAACTGTTTTCCATATATTCGATATATCTTATTGTTATCCCTCTTTTTTTGCAATATTCAAGAATAGGGATAATCTCATCATCATTGATCCCTTTTAAGGGAACCATATTGACTTTTACACCAAGTCCGACTTTTAAAGCCTCCTCTATCCCCTCCATAACTCTACCCAAAACATCTTTTTGGGCAATCTTGTAGGCGGTCTCTTTTTTCAAGGAGTCCAAAGAGACATTTATCCTCTTTAGACCGGCATCTTTTAATTTTTTTGCACTCTCTTTCAAAAGATAGCCGTTTGTCGTAAGCGCCAGATCGATATCACTCTTATAGTCGCTTATCATCTTTATAAATTTATCCAAATCTTCTCTAAGAGTCGGTTCTCCTCCGGTTATTCGGATTTTGGTGATTCCCTCGTCAATAGCTGTTTTTATAAACAAAAAAAGCTCCTCAAATTTAAGGAGATTTTCTTTCGGTACCCAGCTAAAAGGCTTTTCGGGCATACAGTATTGACACCTAAAATTGCACCTCTCCGTTACGGAGACTCTAAGATAGGTAACTTCTCTTCCGTGTCCGTCAATCAGCATCTTTTTCCTTAGTGGCAAAGTTGATGCTATTATACCAGATTATAAATTATAATAGAACTCCTACTGCTTTAGCTGTAAAAGTGTATTTAACATCTGATCCGATGTTGTGATCGTTTTTGAATTTGCCTGAAAACCTCTTTGTATAACGATAAGCTGAGTCAAACTTCTGCTTAGATCGACATTACTCATCTCCAATGCACTTGCCTGAATAAAGCCTCTTCCTCCAAGAGCAGCCTGACCGATAACGGGATCTCCCGAATTTGCAGTCTGAACATAGATATTGCCTCCGTCGGTTTGAAGACCGGCATTATTTGTAAATTTTGCCATGGATACCTGAGCTAAACCGAAACTTCTTCCGTTGGAAAAACTTCCTATCAGCGTTCCGCTCTCATCTACCCTGATACCTGCCAAATCTCCGCCCTGATAACCATCCTGACTGATACCGGAAGTGTTTGACTGGTTGTCAAAACTTGTCATTCCGTCAAAATCTCCCGGAGTTCCAAACTCCAACTGCACTATCTGATTTGGAGATGAACCGTTGTTTGCCGTATAGGTGATACTTGCCGGAGTATATGAAGACAAAGAACCGTCGTTATTGAAAACAAGCTGACCTTCAAGTTCGTTTACATTAACATCACCACCAATATCTCCGGGTTCTGGAACACTGATTTTCAATTCCCATGTTGTTCCTGTTTTTACATTGTTTGTATCGGTGATATAACCTGATTTTCTAAACTCAAACCTCAAAGTATGCTTAGTTCCCAAAGAATCAAAAATATCGATACTTGAAGCATGGGTAGCAGCATTGATGATCTGGGATATCCTTGAACCGGTACTTTTGGCGGGAAGCTGTCCTGCTATCGACTGCATAGAGACAGTAAAGCGTTTATTTTCCGTTGTATTTGCATCTTCGATTGAACTTACTTTTATATTCAGATCATTGGCTGCCGCACTATCTGAATTTTTTATCTCAAATTTTCCCTCGTCATTTACTTCCACAGTAGCAGTACTTTCTGTTTTTTTTACAAAATCCTGTAAAGAGGCTCTTAAATCTTCCGTACTTTTAAATTTATAAATTCCGTCGTTATTGGAATCGGTAGTATCGGCGGTTCCTTCTGTAAATCTGAACTCTTTTGTGGTTGTTCCTCCGTCAAAACTTATCTTTATCCCCTGCCCTTCTCTAAGATTAAAAGCTTCTCCTTTTGCATTGAATAAAACACTAAAATCATCTACTTTTTCATCATCTTTTGTATTTACAACACCGTCAGGACCGGCTGTGCCGTTTGTCGTATCCAAAGGTCTGATAGGAGATCTGTTGATTATATCGTTACCCGAATTGAGATTTGCTTTCAAAGAGACATAAGAGGTCTCTTTCGCAGGAGTGGTAAGTCCGGGAGGAATAACAATATCTCTTATAGGAGCGGTAGAGTCTATCTCACCCGTTTTACTGTCTCTTAGCCATCCTTGAACAACATAACCGTTATTATCAACAAAATTGCCGTTTGCATCAAACAAAAAATCACCGCTTCTTGAATATTTATAAGTCTTACCGCCATCGGGACTTACAACAAAAAATCCGTCTCCCTGGATTGCCAAATCGGTATTTTTATTGGTTGTTTGGATTGATCCTTGAGAAAAAATTTTCGTAACAGCGTTTATTTTTGTTCCAAGTCCTATTTGAACGGCATTCTTTCCGCCCATATCTCCCTGGGGAGCAGTTGCAATTTTGCTTGTCTGAGAAAGAAGATCCGCAAAATTGGCTCTTGAGTATTTAAAACCGTTGGTATTGACATTGGCTATATTATTACCTTCAACATCCATAGCTATCTGATGTGCCTGAAGACCGCTTACTCCAGCCCATAATGATCTCATCATTTTTCAATCCTTTTTTAAAAAATACCTTTACAAAAAACTCCTAATAAGATATAAAGCAAAATCTGTGCCTACTTTTTCATATTGATAGCTTTTTGTATCATTTGATCGCTTGTAGTGATACTTTTTGCACTCGCATCAAATGCTTTTTGCATAACCAAAAGATTTGTCAAAGACTCTCTTAAAGTTACATTTGAAGTTTCAAGAGTAGAGCTTAGGATTCTTGAATTTTCCATAAAATTTCCGTCCTTGTCTTTAAAAAAGAGAGCCTCACCGCTGTTTGCCGTGGTTTCAAAAATAGTAGGAGTAACTTTATGAAGTCCTTCATCATTTTGAAAATGGTATATCGATACTCTTGCAACGGGAGAACTTCTGCCGTTATCAAAAACCGCTATTACTTCTCCTCTTTCATTTATCTCATAATTTTGCAGATATCCTTTTGAGTATCCGTCTTTTGATACCGATTTTCCCTGATTCATCCCTACATAAGAGACCAAACCGTCATATCCTCCACTTCGTGAAGCTTCACTGTAGGGAGTACCGACATCTACCGTCAATGATTGTCCTCCGTTTGAAATAGAAGGGAGATCACTCTCTATCAGCGCTCCTTTGTCATTAAAAGAGAGAGAGCCTTTTTTGGTCTCTATAACTTCTCCCTTTTCATTTAAAATATCCAAAGTGGCATCCCAAATAATTCCCGTAAGCTGATGTGGCACTTTTTTGGTAAAAGTTACTTTGATTTGATTTTTTTCTCCTTCCGGAGATATTATTGTAGAGGAAAATTTCTCAATATTTGGAACTTCCACATCTTTTTGTAAATTAGGATCAAACACTGTTTTTATTGTCGGATCAAGATTACCTTTCAATACAACTTTAAGTGTCGGTTTGGGAGGAAGGATCAAATCGGGAGGAAGATTGATCTTTTGCTGTTTATCCACAGGATCCAATTCCACTTTGTCAATCATCGTAACAAGTTTTTTATCATTAACATTTTTTCCGTTTGTACCCATTAGATAATTTCCATCCATATCTATCAGATAATTTTGAACATCTTTTACAAATGTACCGGCTCTTGTATAATAGACTCTGTCTTTGTTTTGAACTCCAAACCAACCGTCTCCGGCTATCGCCATATCAAAATTATTATCGGTTTTTACATAAGAACCTTCACTGATATCGGCTACGGTTGTCTGCATAACGGCACCGGCATTTAAATCATTGGATGTCGGATCAAAATAGTTGTTTGCCATTTCCGTTTCAAAAATACTTTTAAATTCCGGGCGATCTGCTTTAAATCCGTAACTGTTTATATTTGCTATATTGTTTGAACAAACAGTGATACCCTCCAACTGGGTTTTTGAACCCATAATGCCTATATAAAAAGAGCTGTTCATCTTTTAGCCCTTATTATCCAAAATTTGGGAGATATTTTCCATAGGAACATATTGATTGCCTATTTTCAACATAACTTTTCCATTATCAAAAGAGACTCCCTCTATCGGATATGTACCAAAATCTATCTGATGGGAGTTACCGTCTTTATCCGTATATTTTCCCGATACCTCATAAAATCCTTCCGGAAGAGGTTTGGAAGAGTTGTCCGTACCGTCCCACTTAAAAAGAGTGTTTCCACTTGCTCCCTCTTTTATGGGAATTGATTTGACAAGTTCTTTGTTGCTGTTATAGATATCTATATTTCCGCTTTTTACCTCTTTTTCAAAATTGATATTAAAAGATGCCTCTTTGTCTTTTTCAAGTTTCACCTTGCTACCCATTTTTGCCAGTTTTCCTATGGCATTGATAGCGGAAAGATTGGCGCTTGATTGAAACTGGTCTGCTATCTTTTCAAGTGTTTTATTTGTATTCTGCTGCGTTTCCAAAGTCGCAAGTTGTGAAGTCTGAGTCAGAATTTTCTCTGTATCCATCGGTGATGTAGGATCTTGATGTTCAAGCTCTGTTAAAAGCAATTTTAAAAAATCATCTTTTCCTAAAATAGATTTTGGGTTTACCGCCAAATCATTCTGTGTTGTCTGTGTTGTTGAAGATACACTCTCTATCGCCATATTTTCTCCTTATATATATCTTGGAACTATAAAATTTATAGAATTTTGCTGTTGCTCTTCCTCATTTTCTTTATCATATTTGTAAATCGTTTTATACGGATTTTGATTTTGCCTCTCTTGTTGATTGTTTTGGGAAAAGCTCATCTGAAGATTGGAAAAACCTATATTAGAAAGAGCATTTTTAAACTCCGTATGATTTTGTGTAAAAATCGCTATCGTATTTGGATTGGAATTGATACTCACATGCAGATTTTCACCTCTGTGGATCAGCGTTACTTTTACTTCGCCCAAATTTTCAGGATTTAATGTCATACTTATCTTTGTAACAGGCGGCTTATAGTTTTGCACCGCCTCTTTAAAATCATTTGCAAAAGAGGAGAATGTTTTTTGTGGCAAAAATTCTCTTTTTTTATAATCAATCTCCGTTTTTTGGAAAACTTGACTGTTTTGGGGCTTTATCTCATCTTTTATCTCAAACTCTTTTGACTCTTTTTCAAATTCTTCATCTTCTGTTTTTTCCGTAAAAGAGAGAGCAAGAGAGAAAACAGAACTATCTGTTTTTATATTTTCAACACTCTTTGGAAAAAAATCTCTCTTTTGCTCTTTTACAGACTCTTTAATATCTCTTTTTTTTGTTTTCTCCCCCAACAGCTCTGATGATGCCTCCAAAACCGCTTCATTTTGTTTCAAAGAGATATTTTGAGGAGACTGCAAAACAGCGGTTTTTATAACCTTGTTTTTTGAATCCTGAAATGCCTCAACACCAAAAGCAAAAAATTCAGATTGATCTTTTCTATGATATTCTCTTTTTGGACTCTCTTTTATCTCTTTCCCCTCTTTAAAAACAGGTTTGAGAGGAGTTTTGGAATCTTCTATTTGGATCGGAACTTTTTTTTCTTTTAAATCAGCACTCTTAAAATTTTTCTCTTCAGGCTCTTTTAAAGATACGAAGGTTTCTTTCAAACGGATTTTTCCTTCTGCTTCTCCTTTATGGACATATCTGTCTTTTTCAACTTTTCCATCAGAAAAAAACTCTCTTTTTAGCTCCTTTTTATCAGATATTTTCACATCTTTTTTTTTGATAAAGAAACTCTTTTGTATCTCTTTTTGCTCATGTAAAACATTTGACAATCCCTTTTTATCCAAAACTCTTTGAAGAGGTTTCTTCGTCTCTCTTTGAAGTGGTTTTGTCAAAACTTCAGTTTGGGTTTGAAGTTCTCTTTTTTGATGAATCTCTTTTACAGGCTTTTTCAAAATCTCTTTTAGCAAATTTGTTTTTTCTGCTTTTGGTTTTTTTTCTTCTGCTTTTTGAATATTTTTGGGTTTGTGTTCATCAACAACACTCAATATCTCCCTGCTTGTAGGATGAAAAAATCTCTTGCTTTTACCTTTTGACTCTGTTTTTACCATATCTCTTTTAGGATCAAATGATCTGATATTTTTATCCAAAGCCTCTTTTTTAATCTGCCCTATTTCCAAAGAGCTTATCTTGATATTATGCTTTTTTGCAACACCGATAAGCTCCTTTATGGTTTTAGCATTTTTAAATTCTTTTATAGTTTTCTTATTTGATATAATTTTTTGAAGTTTATTGGAAACAGAAGGAAATTTTTGTGTTAAATTTTCATTTTTTGACAAAAACTTGCTAAATTTCAAAAGCTCTTCTATCGAAATTTCATGATAAACTCTTTTTTGTGTATCAAAACCCTCCAAAAATTTTTCAGGCTCTTTTGTTTTTATCTCTTTTTTTATTTTGTCAATGGATTTTGTTTTTAAATTTTGTTCGTTCTGCTCCGCTTTTTCCAAAGGCTTATCACCAAAAAGATCAGAAAGCATAGAGGAAAAAGGGATTTCAGGAGTATTGGCTTTTTGTGATAACTCCTTATCATCGGCTTTTAAAAATGAAGTCAGATCAAGTGCTATATGTAAAAGAGATGCATTTCCCATAAACTTCCTTTATTAAGTATCCATAACTTAATAAAGCAATTAATATTCCAATTTGGAAAAATACACCCTTTTCTATATAAAAATTTTTTCCCTATTCACCAAAAATGATAATATCGTAACTACTCCTCTTTTTAACAAGATTTTTATTCATATCTATAGTGGAATAGTTTTGATACTCTCTTAATTTGCTTCTTAACTCTTCTATATCTCTTTCAAGCTCCTCTATTTTCTCTTTAAATTGCAGTATCACATCAACTCCGGCAAGATTTACCCCAAGGTCTCTTGTAAGTCGTAAAATCATACTGATCCTGTCAATATCTCTTTGAGAATAGAGTCGCATCTTGCCCTCTGTTCTTGAGGGGGTAACCAAACCCTCTCTCTCATACTGTCTTAAAGTCTGAGGATGGATATTTAAAGCCTTTGCCACAACACTTATCAAATATACAGGTTCATCATAATTATGCATTTTATTCTCCGGGTAATTTTTCTTTCATAACTTCTACCAAATCTTTATCAAGTTCTTCAATCTTTGGCAAATTGACATTCAATTTTATATAGAGATCACCTTTTTGCCCCGTTTTTCTGTCTGCTATTCCATGCTCTTTGATACGGAGTTTTTGATTGCATCTGACACCTTTTGGCACCTTTATCGTTACCTCTTTGTATGGAGTCTGTACTTTTACTTTTCCGCCAAAAAGTGCTGTTTTCAAAGAGATGGGCATACTCTTTATCAGATCATTTCCTTTCCTCTCATACTCCGTACTCTCTGCCACTTCAACTGTGAGGATAAGATCTCCTCTTTGTCCCTGATAAGATTTGCCTTTGCCTCTGACTCTCAATCTCTCACCGTTTTTGATACCGGCGGGAATCCTTACATCAAAATGCTCATTATTGTAATTTATAGAGTGTTTTCCTCCGTGTAACGCCACATCAAAAGGTACGACTATCCTCGCACTCACATCAAGGTCAGGCGCTCCGAAACCAAAATCACCAAATCCACCGCCTCTGCTGCTTCTGAAACCGCCAAAACCGCCACCGCCAAAACCGCCTCCGAAAATGTTACGAAGTATCTCGTCGAGATCGGCAGCTCCTCCATGACTTTGGGTAAAATCATGAAAATTCTGTCCTCCGAACATATCATCGCCGAACTGATCATATTTGGCTCTTTTATCCGGATCGCTTAATATCTCATAAGCTGCATTTATCTCTTTGAATTTATCTTCTGCTTTTGGATCTTTATTGATATCGGGATGATATTTTCTTGCCAGTTTTCTGTATGCTTTTTTTATCTCTTCTGTCGATGCTGTCTGACTTACTCCCAATGTCTCATATAAACTTTTACTCAACTCTTATCTCCTAATCTTTTTATACAAATTATATCATAAAACTTTAGTCTATGTCAATCATGGTATAAACTGAAAAAAGTGAATATTTTTGGATATAATAGTAAAAAATATTGAGAGAATGGCAATGATAAAAGTTTTAATGATTGAAGATGATACCGAACTGGCGGAGATATTGACAGAATATCTTGAACAATTCGATATAGAGATAACAAATGTGGAAAATCCCTATATCGGTATGGCAAAACTGGAACTGCAAAAATTTGATCTTTTGATACTTGATCTGACTCTTCCGGATCTGGACGGATTAGAAGTATGCAGTGAGATAAGAAAAAAACATGATATTCCCATCATCATATCATCTGCGCGTCATGATATAAATGACAAAGTGGAAGCACTCGAAAAAAGAGGGGCTGATGACTATCTGCCAAAACCTTACAATCCGCGAGAGCTTCAGGCAAGAATAAAAAGTCTTTTAAGACGCAAAGAGAATGTGGAAGAGAAAAGAGAAGAGAAAAGAAAAGATCTTATTTTGGATGAAAAGAGAAGGGAAATCTCCTTTTTAAACAGAGTGCTGAACCTGACAAATGCAGAATACGGGATACTTGCATATCTTATCAAAAAAGAGGGAGGAGTCGTTTCAAGAGAGGAACTTATCTACAATGTCGAAGCAATCAGTGAAGAGAGTACAAACAAAAGTATCGATGTAATAGTCGGAAGAATCCGCACAAAACTTGGGGAAACTCCGAAAAAACCAAAATATATCCACTCTGTCAGAGGAATAGGATATAAGTTTTTGCAATGAACAAATACTCTATCACCTATAAAATTACCTTTATTTTCATACTTGCCGCGATAGGAATAATCGTGGCATTTTTTTATCTGATGCGTTTTGATCAAGAAAGATATACAGATGAACTCAATAACAAATATACTATCGTTTCCAAAATATCACTTACATATCTTTACAATCATGAGATAGATGAAACTTTGGAAAAGAAACTCAAAGAGTATGGTATGAAGATCATTACCGACAAATCAAGAAAAAAAGACATCAAAAATTATTCCGAAATGATTCAAAAGATCACTTCACCGATAGGAAGCAGTACGATTTTATACTACAAAAGAGAATATTATCTTTTGATAGAAACATTAGAAGATAAAATCATACTGCAAGATATACTCTTTCAGCCATACAGATACCGGATCATAGAACTTATATTTACAGCTATTTTTATTATCCTTTTGATAACCTATATATTTACGATAAAAAGAGTCAAACCTCTTATCAATCTGAAAAAAGAGATAGATAAATTTGCAATGGGAGATCTTGACATCAACTGTAAAACAAACGGTACCGATGAAATCTCTCAGGTGGCAAACGCTTTTGATCATGCGGTAAGACAGATAAGAAAACTGAACAACTCAAGAGTTCTTTTTCTCAGAAATGTTATGCACGAGTTTAAAACTCCGATAACAAAAGGTGTGATAAGTACCGAAATGCTGCCTGAATGCAAACAAAAAGAGAGACTTGAGAGGGTTTTTGGAAGACTTGAGAGTCTGTTAAATGAATTTATAGCCGTTGAACAACTGACTTCCGGATTTGGAATGCAGGAGAAAAGAGAGTACAGGGTAGTCGATATCATCGATGAAGCTTTGGATCTTTTTTTGTTTGACAAAGATTCCAAAAAGATAAAAGTAGATGTTGTTCAGGATCTTTTTATTACCGTTGATTTTAAACTGTTTGCAATCGCTATGAAAAATATGATAGACAACGCCATCAAATACTCTTTTGATCACAAAATGACGATAAAAGCGGATAAAAAAAAGATAGAATTTATAAATGAGGGAAAACCTTTGGAACATGATCTTTCATACTATATAGAGCCTTTTGTCAAAGGAACGACAAGTTCGAGAAGTTTCGGTTTGGGACTTTATATCGTAGAAAGCATTCTGGAAGCACACGATATGATCCTCACCTATCGTTATGAAAAAGGTTGCAGTATATTTGCTTTTGAGAAGAAAAAAGGAGAAATCGGATGAGAATAGCTCTTATTCAACAAAAAGTCAGAAAAACAAAAGAAAAAACCATAAAAAGAACTCTTCAGATGATAAAAGAGGCAAAAAAGAAAAAAGCCAAACTTGTCATCTTGCAGGAACTTCATCAGGGAGAATATTTTTGCATAACAGAAGATGTGAAAAATTTTGATTTGGCAGAGGATTTTGAAAAAGATTTGAAATTTTGGAGTAAAGTTGCAAAAGAAAACAAAATAGTTCTCATCACCTCTCTTTTTGAAAAAAGAGCGGCGGGACTCTACCACAATACCGCCGTCGTTTTTGAAAAGGACGGATCAATCTGTGGCAAATACAGAAAAATGCATATACCAGATGATCCCGGATTTTATGAAAAGTTCTATTTTACACCCGGAGATTTGGGATTTGAACCGATAGATACAAGTGTGGGACGGCTTGGAGTGCTGATATGCTGGGATCAGTGGTATCCAGAAGCCGCAAGGATCATGGCTTTGAAAGGAGCGCAGATACTCATCTATCCAACCGCCATCGGCTGGTTTGACGAAGATAAAAAAGAGGAGAAAAAAAGACAGTATGAAGCGTGGCTGAATGTGCAAAGAGGACACGCCATAGCAAATACGATATTTGTAGCAGCGGTAAACAGAGTAGGCTTTGAAAAAGACAGAAGCTTTGCAATAGAGGGTATCCGTTTTTGGGGCGGATCTTTTGTAGCAGGAGTACAGGGAGAGATAATGGCAAAAGCCTCACACGACAGGGAGGAGATATTGATCGTGGATATAAACAACAAAAGAACAGAAGAGGTCAGAAAAATATGGCCGTTTTTCAGAGACAGAAGAATAGAGTATTTTGAAGATATAAAAAAAAGATTTTGCGACAGTACAAAATGAACTTGGATCAATTTTTAAAAATCACAGAGATTTTGAAAAAAGAGTATCCAAAATGGGATGCTCCGGCAAAGAGATTTGAAAATGCCTACAAAAGAACTCCCTTTACCATTCTTATCTCGGCACTTTTAAGTACAAGAACAAAAGATGAAACAACTCTGAAAGCTTTGCAAAGACTTCTAAAACTCGCAGACAATCCCAAAGATATGTTAAAACTCTCCTGTAAAGAGATAGAAAAGGAGATCTATCCGGTAGGATTTTACAAAACAAAGAGCAAAGCTATCATAGACCTTTGTAAAACTCTGACAGAGAAATACAACTCACAAGTTCCAAATGAAAAAAAGGAACTCCTAAAACTAAAAGGAGTGGGAGAAAAAGTTGCAAATATCGTCTTGGAATCGGCATTTGAAAAAGAGTGTATAGCCGTAGATACGCATGTGCACAGGATCGTAAATCTGCTAGGTTTTATAAACTCAAAAAACGAAAAAGAAACAGAAAAACTTCTGGAAAAAAAACTCGATAAAAAACATCTGAAAAATCTCAACAAACTGTTGGTAAGCTTCGGTCAAGTTATCTGCACTCCAAAAAAACCAAAATGCGATATCTGCCCGATTTTGGAGTTTTGCAAAGGATGAATAAGATAAGGGCATCTCTAAAAACTTATATAGTCCATAGCTTTGCCAGTTTGCCCATAAGTTATATCGCCTAACCTTTACATTTCAAAAAGTGCTTTGTCTGCAGATAATCTTCCAAAGAGAGTTTTAGTTTCTCTTTTTGCATTTTGTCTATGAGGGTTATGACATTTCCTTTTTCATCTTTTGCAAAGGCAGATATTTTGATCTCTTCCAATGGGATTTTTTGGTGATTGTTTACATCAAAGGATAAAACGGTACTGTTTTTCAAGTCCAGATTTTTGAAAAAAAACTCCATATAATTTTTCTCTATCAAAGAGGGAGTTGCTTTTTTGCCGTTTAAAGAGATGCTGTTTTTTAAAATATTACTTTTTTTGGGAAGAAGGATATACAGTTTGATACTATTTTCTTTTTTTGGAGTATTTTTTATCAAGGAGGAGAGATTCAGACTCACATCGGCATCTTTTTTCTTTTCCAAAAATGCGTCATCAAAATCTCTTTTGTATCTTTTCAAGAGAGTCATCGCTTTTGTCTTGTCCTCTCCCGTATCTGCCACCAAAGCAAAAAAGCCGTTATCTTTTTTTATGATTTTCAGATTGTGCCCATAACCTTCAAATCTTTTCAAGATATCAATCAAATAGTTTCTGTTTTTAGCGGCGCTTAATTGGATCATATATATTTCTTTAGCGGATAAAGAGATACACAACAGTACAAAAGCGATAAAAACTCTCATTCTCAAACACTCCTTTGGCACCAAATCGGCACTTTATAAAAATAATTTACAGAAAATAAAATGGTACAATATGAAAAAGTTTTATCGGAGAAAAAAATGCACGGATTTATAAGAGTTGCGGCGGCAGTTCATAAACTAAAAGTTGCAGATACAAATTTCAATGCAAAAGAGACAGTAAAACTCATACGCAAAGCCGATTCAGAAAATACGGCTGTTGTCGTTTTCCCCGAACTTGGCATAACAGCTTATACATGCGGTGATCTTTTTTTTCAAAAAGCTCTTATAGAGGGAGTTTATGAAGCTGTTGATTTTATAGTGGATGAAACCGGAAAACTTGATATCATATCCGTTGTAGGCGCCCCTCTTTGGCACCAAAACAGACTCTACAACTGTGCTGTTGTCATACAAAAAGGTGAGATTTTGGGTGTTGTTCCAAAGACTTTTTTACCCGAACACAAAGAGTTTTATGAAAAGAGATGGTTTAGCAGCGGCAAAAACATCAAAAGTCAGGAGATAGAGATAAACTCTTTTAAGATACCTTTTGGAGTTGATCTTGTCTTTGGGGATAAATTCGCTTTTTCGGTAGAGATCTGCGAGGATCTGTGGAGTGTCATACCTCCAAGCTCCTACCATGCGATAAACGGCGCACTTTTACACTTCAACCTCTCTGCAAGTAATGAGATAGTAGGCAAATACGAATACCGAAAAGAGCTTGTAAAAGGACAGAGCGCAAGATGTGTAAGCGGTTATATCTACTCTTCAAGCGGAGTTTTTGAATCCACTACCGATATTGTCTATTCAGGAGATGCACTGATAGCGGAAAACGGTATTTTGCTATCCCACGGAGAGAGATTTAAGAGAGATTCTTATCTTATAACCGCTGATATTGATATTGATTATTTAAAATATTACAGAAAAATGGAAACCTCCTATGCAGATAACGAACCGACTCTGACAAAAAAGATACCCTTGAAAAAAACAAATTCTATAAAAAAACTTCAAAGATATATCGATCCTCATCCGTTTGTTCCAAAAAACCAAAACAGACGGGATGAGAGATGCAAAGAGATTTTTTCCATCCAAAGCGCCGCTCTTGCAAAGAGGATAGAGCATATCGGAAAACCAAAAGTCGTTTTGGGAATATCGGGAGGACTTGACTCTACTTTGGCTCTTCTTGTGGCCTATGAAACTTTCAAACTTCTAAAAAGAGATACAAAAGAGATTATAGCCGTTACAATGCCGGGTTTTGGAACAACTGACAGAACTTATAAAAATGCTCTTGCCTTATGTAAAAAACTCGGTATTACCCTAAAAGAGATATCGATAAAAGAGGCGGTTTTGGGACATTTCAAAGATATAGGACATGACAAAAATATTCACGATATCACATATGAGAACTCTCAGGCAAGAGAGAGAACACAGATCCTTTTTGATCTTGCCAACAAAGAGGGGGGAATCGTCATAGGAACGGGGGATTTAAGTGAAATAGCATTGGGATTTGCCACTTACGGAGGAGATCAGATATCGATGTACAATGTAAACGCCTCAATCCCAAAAACTCTGATAAGATATGTTATCTCATGGGTGTCTGATATGGAAAAAGAGGTGCAAAATATACTCAAAGACATCATAGATACTCCCGTATCGCCCGAACTGCTGCCCAAAATCGATGATAAAATCGTTCAAAAAACAGAAGAGATCATAGGACCGTACGAATTGCACGATTTTTTTCTCTATCACATGATAAAATACGGCGCTCCTCCCAAAAAGATTCTCTATCTTGCAAATGAGGCTTTTGAAAACTATGATGAAGAAACGATTAGAAAATGGTTAAAAATCTTCATAAAACGCTTTTTTGCCAATCAGTTTAAAAGAAGCTGTACTCCGGATGCTCCAAAAGTCGGAAGTATCTCTTTGAGTCCAAGAGGAGACTGGAGAATGCCAAGCGATGCGGTTATGGAGAGATGGATTGAAGACTTTTGATTGGAACTCCTTGTGAATTTAATAATTATTAAACTTAATTTTAGCTACACTAACTTTAGGGCATCTCTAAAAACTTATATAGTCCATAGAAGGCAAAAAAGGCATAAGATTTCGCAAGAGAAATT
>CAYVDJ010000024.1:0-2876 GCA_964450755.1 uncultured Campylobacterales bacterium | reverse complement strand
AGAGATCTAATCGAATCAATACTTGTAAAACTTCCCTCCCACACAACAGCTTGTATGGTATCGAAAGACACTACCTTGCCTCTTTTTGAAAGCAATAGATTAAGAAACAACCTCTCTTTTTTGGAGAGATGTTCACGCACCCCATCTATCTCCAAAGCACTCTCTTTAAAAAGAAATTTACATCCGTCATATACATCTATGGTATCCTTGTCAAAATTACACAATTTTTCTATCTTGATCTCTAACTCATCTATAAAAAATGGTTTTTTAAGGTAATCATTGCAACCATATCTGTATGAGTCTTTAATGATATCCAACTCAACAGTTGAACTTATTATAATTATGGGAGTATTGGCATTGAACTCTCTAATCTTTTTCAATATATCTATACCATTTATGGATGGAACATTTATATCCAAAATAAAACAGATATAGCCATCATCTATGGCGTTATATGCCTCTTTCCCATCTTGAAAACTAAAAACATCATAACCCTTGGCTATCAATCTTTTTGTTATGGTTCTGTTCAATCTTTGATTATCTTCTAGTAATAAAATTTTCATTTAACTGTCTCCTTTGTTGAGAGCAAAGCCCCCAACAAATTCCTCTCACTAAAGCTTCGGCTGGTGCCGAGAAGATAATATCTAACTGTCTCCTTTGTTGAGAGCAAAGCCCCCAACAAATTCCTCTCACTGTTATTTAGATATTTCACTGTATTGTCTCCTTGCTTGGAACTATTATATTGAAAACTACCTTATCGATATAGTTATATGCGGTTATTTTTCCATCCATTTTATCTTCAATTATAACTTTTGCCATGTAGAGACCCAAACCCATACCTCTCTTGTTTGTACTAAAATATGGATCAAATATCAAATCTAAAATCTCATCAGGAATAGTTTCACCGTCATCAACAATTTTAATCTTGACACTATCACCGCACTGCTCTATAAATATATCTATATTTTTACCTTTTTTAGTTTTAATCAGCTTATTTTTCGCATTATTTATGATATTTAATAAAACCTGTTTAAACTCATTTGCATAACCGTATATCGGCACTTTTTCATCTCCACAGGTAACTTTTAAATTGATATTGGCATAAAAAATCTGTCTTCCTACAATTTCCAAGACTTCGTTTAGTGCTTTTTTTGCACAAAAAAGTGCTTTTTTCGTTGATGGCTTTAAAAAATTTCTAAAATCACTCAAAGTCTTTGACATATACTGTATCTGCACCATAGAATCTTTTACAAAATCATTCATACTCTTCTCATCAAGCTCATCTTGCTTATAACAAAATTGTAAATCTTGCAATATAGCAGAAAGCTCCACTAGAGGCTCATTCCACTGATGAGCAATTGCCGCTACCATCTCACCCATTTCGGCCAACTTTGACTGCTGTATTATAAACTCTTTTTGTTGGTTTCTCTGTGTTATGTCATCCATAACACTAACAATTCCGCCCAAATTTCCATCTATATTTTCATAAGCTGTTTTACTAAAACTAACCACCCTGACTCTCCCATCCCTAAAGTGCATTGTTCTCTCAAAATTGTCACTGCCCTTTCTCTTTAAAAGCTCTATATCTTTTTGACTCTGCTCTCTAGCCCACTCGTCATCAAAAAAATTGTAAAGACTCTTCCCCACTATATCCTCTCTTTTGCACCTTAAAAGTTCTGCAAAAGCTTTATTGCAACCAAGATATTTACCGTCTATGTCTTTATAATTTATCGGATTCGGTATGGTATCCATCAAGACCTTTATGAATTTTAATTGATTTTTCAACTCTTTTTCACTTTTTCTTCTTTTTATTATGTTAAATACCAGCAAAATTAAAATCAGCGTTATAACAAAAAATATCAACAGAGTTATCCAAACCAACTTCTTATAGTGTTCATAAAAAGAGAAAGGTCTATTCACTATAACATATTTTTTTATACTTTTTGGTATCTTGATTTTATATTTTTTCAACTCATTATAATCAAACATATACTCATTTGGACTCTTCTGTAAAATCGGTATACTCCGTGGATTTTTTCCACCTAAAATCTCATCAACCATCTTAGATGCTGCTATCGCTTGAGAAGTTGCACTTGTAAGTAAACCTCCTACAATTCCTTTTCCGAGATAAAAATCCCATAATCCGTATATTGGAACATTTGAGATAGATCTTACCTGTCTAAGACTCTCTTTATATGTAAACTTTTTTCCTGTTTTATCTTTAAAAAGCAAAACCCAGAGCATAATCGTATCTTTTGGAAGATTTGTCATCTTTGTCTTTAAATTTTTCAAGGAGATATTGTCGATATACTCAAATTTCACCAGATTTGCATACTTTGGCAATACTCGATTTATATCTCTTTTCATAGCATAGCCTGTCTTTGATTTATCATTTATGATAACAATTTTTTTACACTTTTTATGAATTTTTAGAATCAAATCAATATTTTTTGCAATATCCACATTTTCGGCAACTCCGGTTGTGTATTGTCTCATATTGTTTTCATAAATCATAGATTCATCAAAATTATTTATCCCCAAAAAGACAACCGGCAAGTCTTTGAAAAGATGCTCATGGTATCTTATTGCAAACTCCAAGGCATTATTATCGGCTGCAACAACCAAATCAAAATGTCTGCCTTTAAACTGCTCATCATAAAGATCAAATAATCTATCAAAATATGTAGGTGTTGCAACTTTTTTTGTATCCATATAGACAGTTGTAAGAGAAGTCTTTGGATTATTTTCATATTTTCTTTCAAAAACTTTTGAAATATCATCACTCCATTTATAGCCTCTGTGATATGAGTGGACAAGAAGTATATTTTTGGTATCTGTAAGTGCAAAAAGTCCTGAAACCAAAAAGATTAATAAAA
>CAYVDJ010000023.1:0-16578 GCA_964450755.1 uncultured Campylobacterales bacterium | reverse complement strand
GTATCTGCTTGCCTCTTTTGTAAGGTTGTTTATAATAAAGCAGTCATGAAAAACTTTTTCAAATTCGTTTTTATAAAAAATATCATAATAAAAACCAAGCATGTTCAAAAAGAGACTTTTACCGAAACGGCGGGGACGGATAAAAAAAAGATATCTTCCGTACTCTTCTATTTTAGGGATAAAATGAGTCTTGTCTATATAGTAGTAGTTGTTTAGTTTTACATCTCTAAAGTCGCTCACTCCGTAGGGAAGCATAAGGTTTTCCTTGTTTGCTTTTTTTAGATTATATCATATTTTTATAGAAAATTTTGTGGCTCTTTTGCTGATAAACAGTTAAAAATTTTTTAGAAGTTAAACTAATTTTAATAAAAAATTTTATAGTATTATGTTTTGATTTAATACAAATAATAATATATTGATTTAATATAATTTAAAGGTTTGATGGATGATTCTGTTTTTTATGAGATTTTTGCTCTTTTTGAGCATTCCCGCCTCTCTTTTTTGCAGCGGAATGGTATTTGTAAAATATGACAAACTCGTAACAACATCCAACGGCAAGAGTGTGGGAAATACGGCGGGTTTTAATATAAAAGATTTAACAGTGGAGTTTACCGGCGCTATAAAGATAGACAAACTTTTAAAAAACAAATACAATCTAAGCGTAAATTCTGCCGATAAAAGCGTATGGCCGGGCGGTGCCGATACAAGCAGCGCTTTTTATACAAACGGTTACTGGAGCGATACAAAGAAAAACAACAGATTGTTGGGATATTACAGCGATGTCGGACTCTCAAGAGGAACATCTTTGAAATTTGCTTTTGAGTGCGGTCAGCTTAGAAAACCGCAGGGAGGCGATGTAACTTTATATGCTTATGACAACAATGTAAACAGATGGATAAAAGTAAGTTCCACTATCGATTTTACCACTGTTTATAACGGTTCAAATATCGGATATACGATGTTGAGATTTAGTATCAATTCCAATTCCCAAGTCATAGGAGATCACAGATTTACGCTGATAGACGGAACAATTGAAAATGAGAATGATTCTGACGGTCATATACCGGCAAATACTCTTTTGGCTTTTGCAAGTTCAACCAACAGTATCGGAAATATCAACAGGCTTGATATTCTCCCAAGACACTATCAAAAGTGTGAATGTCTTTGTGATATGACGATATCTTTAAAAGAGGCTATCGGAGGTGTTCACTCTCCTTTAGAGGCACCTCTCAAAGGTGTAAAACCCATCCCTTTGCTTACATTTTCCGATGGCTGGAATGCAAAAGTAATACATTTTACAAAAGGCAAAAGATACTATTCTCCGGCAAGTTCTACGATAGATATCTCTGAGACGGCAAAAAGAGAGAGATTTGTATCGGAAGGAAACGATACGAATTTTCAGGAAGATACCTATACTTACAAAAGTGTTTTTGCCCTGCATCTTGAAAATGAGGCTGAATACGGAGTATCGATAGACAGTGTAAATGATGTTTTTAGGATAAAGGTAAACAGAGCTAGTAAATGCGCTTTGAGATCGATCTCTTTTTATACCCTTGTAAATGAGGGAACCATACATCTTAAAAAAAGAGAGATGTATAAAGATAAAAAATCCTCAGGATACATCTTTGAAAGCAATCTGAAAAATTTTCCGTTTTACATCAACAACAGTACAAATGACTGGAATCGGATCGTTATAGAAGTTGATGCGAAAAATCCCATCTGTCAGGGAATGTGGAGAGTTGATTTTAGCATTACCCCAAATGAAGCGGACAAAGAGGAACAAAAACTTCTGCAAAATGCGGATGCCGCCGACTGGAAAATAGACGGAATGAAGTTTATCGTTCCTTATCTAAATACCGATCTAAATTACGGAACATTTATCATCATAACAAACAGGGGTGATAAAAAAGTGAGCGTTTATATGGATGTTTACGGTGACGGTCAAAAAGACGAGGGAATGGCTTCAAACTCCTACTATACCAATATCCGCCTTGGAGATATTCCGCGAAGAAGCACAAGAATCTATTTTCCAAAAGATCTAAATCAGGCTATTTGGCAAAGATTCCCTGCTTTCAGGGCTTATAGGTATATGGCGCAGTTTATCGTGGGAGCGCCTCAAAACGATATAGAAGCAGCAGCCTTTCAGCAAGACGGCGGTAACGGCAAACGATCCATCCCTGTTTTAACCGAATCTTTACACAAAGATCAAAACGGTAAATGGGTGGGACATCGATTTCATGAGTAAAAGAGTCAAATTGTTTTTCTTTTATGTCGATATTTTCTAAAACCGATAAAAGGAAAAAACAAGATGCAAAAAACCTATCTGTCGGAGAGAAGAAAACCCTCTGTTAAAAAGCCTGTCTTTTATCTCCTGTTGCAACTTGCCATGGTTTTGGAATCTGCTTTGATCATCAAAGGTTATTTTGGTATAAGATTTGGTATAACGGAGATTTTGTTTATGACGGCTGTCGGTATATATCTGGTTGTAAGAACGATCAAAGTTATAAACAGACAGCAAAAATAATGTGTTATAATTTGATGATAAAAGATTAGGGTAAAAATGTGGAAAAAGAGATCGTTTGCGGGATAGATGAAGCCGGACGGGGAGCATTGGCGGGTCCTTTGGCTGTTGCCGGAGTGATTTTGCAAAAGCCGATAGAAGGCTTGGATGATTCAAAAAAACTGACTCCCCAAAAAAGAGAAAAGCTTTATGATATGATCATAAAAAATGCCAAATATGAAATAGTTTTTACCGATAATCTGACTCTTGATGAGATCGGTCTCTCTTTGGCTATTAAAAATTCTATCTTGATTATTCAAAAAAAATTAAATGCCAAAACATATATCATGGACGGAAATACAAATTTTGGAATTGAAAACATCAAAGCCATTGTTAAGGCGGATTCTTCGGTTTATCAGGTGAGTGCGGCAAGTATTTTGGCAAAAGTGAGCAGAGACAGATATATGATAGAGATGGACAAAGAGTATCCCAAATACTCTTTTGGGCGACATAAAGGTTACGGAACAAAAGTCCATGTAGAGAAGATAAAAAAGTACGGTCTTTCTCCTCTGCACAGAAAAAGCTTCAAAGTAAAATCCCTAAGACAGCCCTCTTTGTTTGATTGAAAATGAAAAAAATCTTTCTTGTTTTTTTAACCCTTTTGACTCTTCTTTGGGCTGAGAATACTTTTATCAAAAACCTTATCAAATCAAACGGTGAAATTGCAATCGAGGAATATTTAAGAGATTTGGATGAACTTATATACAGGTTTCATATCAAATTAAACAAAAGAAATCCCTCAAACTGTGATAAAAGTGCGCAGGAGAGTATCGAATTTGCTTTAAAAAATCACTCTTTTATTCATTTAAACGGATATGATGAAAATCCGGTGGAAATTTTGAAGTTGTCTCTTGAGAGGGGTAAAAGAGTTCCAAACAGAAATGATTATCTGATAATCGGTCTTCACAATATGATCTACAAAGCTTTTTTCAGAGACAAATTTAAAATAACAGCACTCTCTTATGATCTGAAAAAACTTGAAAAGTTATATATAAATCTGCAAATTATTTTTTGGCAAATCAGTACATACAAAGACAAAAACGGTAATTATCTTTTTTTGACATGGCAGAAAAACTGGCAGATAGAACTTCAAAAAATGATAAAAAACGGTATGGATATTCAAAATGCTTTAGTAAAACTTCCCTCTTTGAAAAATGAGAAAGAGTCGCTTTTTGAATCTTCCAATATGAGTTTTTCAATGATTTATGCAAAGATTTTTTATATAATGCAAAAGATTATCAAGGCATGTGGAGGAGAACCAAAAGAGATAGGAACAAATGTTTTAAAAACAATAGCCCTTTCTCCACTTTTTTAGAGAGAAAAGCTGAAACCGCATTTTCTATAAATATCTCTTCGATTTTTAATAAACAGTAAAATATTTAAGTATTCTTATATTATTATTGTAATATAATTTAAGAAATTTATTTTAAAAGGAATATTATGTTTAAACCTATAAAAATTATTTTAACTTTATCGGCGTTTTCTCTCTGTTTGAATGCAGGTTTTATGGACATGGTAAAAGACAATGTAAAAAATCTCTCCAATGCAAAAACATTGGGCAGCTCTTCATCTTCTCTTGGTAACGGTGAAGTTTCAAGCGGTCTCAAAGAGGCTTTGAAAGTCGGTGTAAAAGGGGCTATCTCCACTCTCGGAAAAGAGGGCGGTTTTTTAAACAATCCTGCTTTTAAAATACCTCTTCCAAAAAATATGCAAAAAGCAGAATCACTTCTCAGAAAAGCCGGAGGGGGCAAATATGCCGATGAACTGATAGCATCTATCAATCATGCTGCCGAAAAAGCGGTTCCCGAAACTGCCGATATTTTTATGGATACTATCTCAAATATGAATATTCAGGATGCTCAGGCTATTTTACAGGGAGGAGATACTGCCGCAACAGACTATTTTAGAAAAACGACAAAAAGTAAACTAATCCAAAAAATAACTCCTATCGTAAAAGAGAGTATGAAAAAAAGCAGTGTTGCTTCCTACTATAAAAGTTTTAACGGATACTATTCAAAATATGCAAAAGGTTTTATGCAAAACAGTTCCGTCGGCGCTTTGGCTAAAAACTTCGGAGTCTCTGACTATCTTCCGGGAACAGAAGATGCTGATTTGGAGAGCTATGTAACAAATAAAACAATTGACTCTCTTTTTTCAATGATTTCTCAAAAAGAGAAACTAATCAGAGAAAATCCGATGTTTAGAACAACAGATCTGCTCAAAAAAGTATTTGGAAAATAAAAATGTTCAAAAAAAGTTTTCTCCTGATTCTCTTTTTAAGTGCGGTTTTTTTAAACGCAAAAAGCGATGAAAATTACAAAAAATCTTTTGAATTTTATCAACAGGAGGCAAAAAAAGACAATGCCATTGCCCAGTACAATATAGCCAAGATGTATAAAGATGGTAAAGGAGTTGAAAAAGATATTAACAAAGCTTTTAACTGGATGTTTTTGGCGGCAAAAAACGGTTACAGCCCTGCACAGGTCTCTCTTGCCAAAATGTATATTTTGGGTATAGGCACGGGAAAAAATTATCAGGAAGCCTATAAATGGCTTTTACAGGCGGCTGATAAAGGTAATGTAAAAGCCAAATTGGCTATCGGATGGATGTATGCGTATGGAAAAGGTGTAAAAAAGGATCTTAAAAAAGCTTTAAAATGGTACAAAAAGGCTGCCAAAGGGAATAATGCAGATGCGATGTATTCTATCGGTTTTATGTATTATAACGGGGTGGGAGTTTTAAAAGATTATACCAAAGCTTACAAATGGTTTATAAAAGCTGCCAAAAAGAATCACCCAAAAGCCCAAAGAATGTTGGGAATCATGTATATCTATAAACAGGGAGTCGCAAAAAGAGATATGCAAAGAGCCAAATACTGGCTTCAAAAAGCATTTGACAACGGAGATGAAGAGGCAAAAAATATCTGGAATGATTTTGAGATGTGGGATTACTGATTCCAGTATCCAAAAATCGGCAGACACAGAGCAAAATAGCCCAAAAACAAAACAGAAGTGAGAAAGACAAGAGCCGTTACCTCTTTTGCAAGGCAGTCATATAAAGCGGCAAGATTTATATTTGCCACAGCCAGAGGCATCATCAAAGACATAAACAGTATCCCTTTTACAAGCGGTTCCAAAGGCAGATAAAAAAGTGCGACAAATGCCAAAAGAGGCAAAGCTATAAACTTTATAAAGACAACCCAAAAAGTCAGTTTCCAGTTTATAGATTTTATCCTGACTGAATAAAGATAGATTCCAAAAAGCATAAGCTGGATGGTGATACTTGCATAAGCACCCATTTTCAGGGATTCTTCTATGTTTTTTGGTATCTCTACAGCACTGATATTGACAACAACAGCCAAAATTGCCGCCCAGAGAATCGGGATTTTTATCACATTCAAAAGAGACTCTTTTGCGCTGAAACTTCCTCTTGAATAAAAATATGTTCCAAATGTATAGACAACAAACACATTTGCAATATTGATCATTGTTGTATAGGGGATTGAGATCTCTCCAAAAACCGCTATTCCCAACGGAATGCCGAGATTTCCGGTATTTCCTATCAAAGAAGCTATCGTAAAGACAGCTTTTTCTTTAAGATTGCCAAACAACAGTTTTGAGATTATATAGAGTGTCACCAAAAGAGTCAAAACTATGACAAGATACCAAAAAGGCGCCTGTATCAGCGAGAGATCAAAAGGTCTTTTCGTAAGTCCCCAGAAAGTCAAAAAAGGCTGAAAAAAATAGACCGAAAGCAGAGTTACCGTTTTTGGATCTATCTGATCTTTGAAAGCTATTTTACTGATAACTCCCAGAAGTACGAAAAAATAGATACTGAGGATAGAGATCAAAAGAGTCAGCATAGATGTCTGTTTACAAATCTTTTTGCTATATCAAGATATGAGTGGGACATCTCTATCTGATCTGCCGATACGGAAGAGAATTTCATTTTACTTGCTACGATTCCGCTGACTACCCACAAAAAAAGAGCAAATCCCGCTCCTATAAACAAATCATATTCAAAAGCCGTATAGACTCCCACGATAATGGGAGTGAAAGAGAGTAAAAAAAAGATAAGATATGCCAAAAAAAGGCATTTCTTATCTTTTAAAACCGGTGTCGGCTCAATCGGCGGGATATCTTGCATCTTTATTTCATATTTATAAAATTAAGAGGAAGATCATAATCTTTCTCTTTTACAGCTTTTATAACAGTTTGCAGATCATCGATGGATTTGCCGACGACTCTTATACTCTCTCCTCTGATAGATGCCTGTACTTTCAGTTTCAAAGCTTTTATCTCTTTTACCACTTTTTTCGCCTCATCGGTTGAGAGAGTATCTCTTACTTCCATTACAACTCTTCTTGAGCCTTTACTTGCGTCTTCTCTGCTCTTTTCCTTTAGGGATTTTACGCTGAGTCCTCTTTTTATGATTTTTGAGAGCAGTATATCTATCATCGCATCGGCTTTGTTATCGCTTGAAGAGGTGATAGTCAGTGTTTTGTCCTTTTCGTTATAATCATACTCAGCCGTCAAGCCTTTAAAATCATATCTGTTGGAAACTTCTCTTTTTGCCTGTTCTATCGCATTTTTAAGCTCTTGTTTGTCAATTTCCGCACTTATATCAAAACTGTGTTCTTTTGCCATGTTTTCTCCTTGATTTAGTATTTAAAAATTGGGGTTGAATCCTCCAAAATCCCCAAATCCTCCGCTTATGAAATTTGGATCACTGTATCCAAATTCCGAGCTTTTTACTCTAAGCATCAAAATATCATTTTTAGGATCTATTCCCTGCGGACACACTGCGGTACACTCTCCACAGAGTGTGCAGTCCCAGATGCCTTTTTTTTGAACGGTATCTATTTTTTCTTTTATATCTCCCTCTCTTTTGTCGTTTACATATCTGTAAACTCTGCTTAGAGAAAAAGGTCCCAAAAACTCTCCGTCAATTTCCAATACGGGGCAGACGCTAAAGCAGCTTGTGCAGAGGATACAGTCACTTTGTTTTTCGATCTTTTTCTCATCTTCCAAAGTCATGGAGCATTTTTTAAACTCTTTTAGAGATGCAGAGGAGCTTTTTAGAGTATTTAAAGGCTTTTCTGTATCTATAACGAGATCTTTTATAACTGTTGCATGATTTAGAGCTTCTACAAAATCTCCATCTTTTAGTTTGTATCCGCATGAGAGTTTCTCTTTGCCGTTTACTCTAACAGCACAACTGCCACAAACTTCACTTCTGCAACCGCTGCTAAAAGTCAGTGACGGATCTGTTTTCATCTTTATATACTGCAAAGCTTCCAAAAGAGTAGGATCTTTTAGAGGGATATCATACTCTTTTATACTCTCTTTTTTTTCAAAATACCTTTTTATCCTAAACTTCATCGCCAACCTTTATAAAGTCTCCGCAAATAACACCATCTTCCTTCCAGATGATACTTCTTGCTTTATAACTCTCATGAGAGGTTGGAAAATCGGTTCTGTAATGGGCTCCTCTGCTCTCTCTTCTGCTGATTGCGGCTACCAAAAGAGCTTCAGCAAGTTCCAGCATATTTCCAAACTCCACAAACTCCACAAAATTGCTGTTATAGACTCTGCTTTTATCGCCTATTCCCATAAAAGGAAGCTCTTTTTGAGTCTGTCTGATATAGGAGAGAGCTGCTTTTAGATTGATATCCTCTCTGAAAACTCCGCAGTTTTGATAAAGAATTTTGCCTATCATCTCTCTTTTTTCATAAAAATCTATCTGGTTGGAGAGGCGGTAAAGAGTCTCTTTGAAATTTTCATCTTTTTGTTGCTGTTCTTTATTGAGAGGTTTAAAATCACCTCTTTGTTTTGCGAATAAAAGGGCATTTTCCACAGCCTCTTTTGCAAAAACAACCAGTTCCAGCAAAGAGTTTCCTCCGAGTCTGTTTCCTCCGTGTATCATCGCTTCACTGCACTCTCCTACGGCAAAAAGACCTTTTATGGAACTTTCAAGATTTTTGTTTACGGCTATTCCTCCCATTGTATAGTGGGCTGCCGGTTTTATCGGTATCAGATCATTTACCGGATCCACTCCCTCATAAAACAGAG
This sequence comes from uncultured Campylobacterales bacterium, assembly GCA_964450755.1. GTDB lineage: Bacteria > Campylobacterota > Campylobacteria > Campylobacterales > JAADDG01 > JAADDG01. The sequence goes on along the minus strand of CAYVDJ010000023.1, from coordinate 7,947 downwards.
CGAGTTTTCTCTCCTGGGGAAGATTTTCATCTATAAACTCCTCTCCTAAATGTCTGATATCCAAAAATACTTCATTGCCTTTTTCTATCTCCTCAAATACGGCTCTTGAAACTTCATCTCTTGTTTTTAACTCATCTACAAATCTTTCTTTGTTTTGATTCAAAAGATAACCTCCGGCTCCTCTTGCGCTTTCGCTGATCAAAATAGAGCTTTTTTTCAAAGCGGTAGGGTGAAACTGGATAAATTCAAGATTGCTCAGTTTTCCACCGGCTCTCATAACAGCTGCCAAAGCATCACCGGTAGCATGGGAAGAGTTTGTGCTGAAACCGTGATAAAGATGGGCATATCCTCCGGTTGCGACTATGATGCTTTTTGCATAGACGGTTTCAATTTTCATCTCTTTTATATCTAAAAATACGGCACCTTCAATAACATTGTCAGATACTATAAAATTAAGAAGAAATTTTTCATTCAGGATTTGTATATCCTCTTTGAGAGCTTTGTCAAATAGAGTATGAAGTATCTTCAAACCGGTATAATCCTGAGAATAACAGGCTCTTGGATCTTTTGCGCCGCCTAGTTTTCTCTGGGCTATTTTGCCATCTGCGGTACGACTGAAAGGGACACCCATACAATCGAGCCATTTTAGAGCATCTTTTGCATTTTCACACATTTTTGATATCATCTCTTCATCCCCCAAAGAGCATGAAGATTTAAGGGTCTCTTTTATATGGTCTTTTGTTTTTGAGGAGTCAAAAACGGCGTTAATGCCTCCTTGTGCCATAGAGGTTTGGGATCTTGTAGGGTATGATTTTGTAACTACCGCTACTTTTGCCCCTCTCTCTTTTGCTCTCAAAGCGGCACTAAGACCTGCTCCTCCCGCTCCTATAATCAAAATGTCAAACATCTATCTCCCTGTTTTTTCGACTTCCGTTATTCTGTTTCCTGCAACAAAAACTTTTACACGATCTCCTATCTTATAGACTGCATTGCCCATATCCTCTTTTTTCAGGATAGTTGTAACTCTGTTTCCTCTGTCAAGGTCTATTGTGATCTTGTAACCTTCCACATAATCGGCGCCTTCACCTGCAATTGATCCGGCAATGGTTCCACCCATCGTAGCAAGAGCATTTCCGCTGCCGCTTCCTATCTGATGACCGATGATACCTCCTATAATGGCACCTATCAGATTTCCGACTCCCTTGCCTTCCACTTTGACAGGATCTATTCCTGTGATAGTGCCTTTGTAGGAAACCTGTATGGCTCCCACTTCACCGGTAGAGTAGATTTTTTCACTGCACCCTTGAAAACCGAAAGTCAAAACCGTAAAAATTAGGAGTAATTTTATCATATTTTTCATAATGTTCCATCCTTTTGTAAAAATTGTCTAATATTATTATAGATACCTTTGATTAATCTTTTTCTTGCTTCTATACTTGTCCATGCAATATGTGGAGTTATCAAAAGATTATCACTGTTTTGCACATACATAAGAGGATTGTTTTCTCTTATGGGCTCTTTTTCCAACACATCAAGTCCCGCCATGATCTTTCCTTCGCTTATTATATTGGCTAAAGCCGTCTCATTTACGATACCTCCTCTGCCGAGATTTAGCAAAACCGCTCCCGTTTTTAAAAGAGAGAGTTTGTCATAATCCAAAAGATTTTTGGTATTTTCGTTTAAAGGAGCATGGATAGAGACAATATCGCTTGTTTTTAAAAGCTCATCCAATGATAATCTTTCAAATTCGATATTACTGTTCTTGCCTGAAGTTGAATAGTAAACAACTTCACATCCAAAACATTTTGCGATTTTTGCAACTTCATATCCTATTTCTCCAAGTCCTATAATACCCCATCTTTTACCTGTGATCTCAAAAAAAGGGCGATCCAGGCAGGTAAAAATCACACTTTTGCTCCAAACCTCACCTTTTACGATCATATCATAATACCTTAACTTCTCAAGAAGATAAAAAAGCATCGAAAAAGTGTGTTGAACAACCGAATGGGTAGAGTAACTTTCAACATTTTTAACTTCTATTCCTCTCTTTTTTGCATACTCTATATCTATATTATTCATGCCTGTTGCAGCCACACAGATAAGTTTGAGATTGGCAGCTTTTTTTATAGCTTCTTTATCGATAATAACTTTGTTTGTTATTACAATATCCGCATTTTTTATCCGTGCGGTTGTATCCATCATTCTGGTTGTTTCATAAACCGTAACTTCTCCAAATCTTTTAAAACAGTTTACACTGATATCATCTCCCAAAGTTCTTCTGTCAAGTATTACTATTTTCATGAACCATCCTTGAATTTACTCTGTTATATTATAGATATATCTTTTTACAAAGTCAATACACAAGAAATAATTTTTAATAATTTAAAGATATTTAATTTTATTATTATATATATTATTATATTATTCAGGTTTTCAATTTAATATTTTAAATTTTTTATAAATTATCAAGGATTAATTATATGGTTTATGACAGTTTTAGGGATATCCTTAAAGAGAGGGAAGAATTATCTGTAAGATATGATAAAGAAAATGCCGCTGTCTGGTGTTATTTCAATCCAAAAAGCCGCTCCTGTTTTTCTGTAACGATGTTAAAAGAGATATATGCCGTACAAAGAGCAATTATCAAATATTTTCATAATTTTAATATGCAGCCGAAATATCCGATAAGATATTTTGTTTTGGCTTCCCAAATTCAGGATACTTTTAATTTCGGAGGCGATCTCAATCTCTTTTCAGAATTGATTGTTCAAAAAGAGAGGGAAAAACTTTTGGAATATGCAACCCTTTGTATAGATACGGTATATTTAAATGCCGTCAGTTTGAACCTCCCCATAACAACGATAGCCTTTGTGGAAGGAACGGCACTTGGAGGGGGATTTGAATCGGCGCTTTCGAGTAATATCATAATAGCAAATGAAGAGGCAAGGATGGGTTTTCCGGAAATTCGTTTCAATCTCTTTCCCGGTATGGGAGCATACAGTCTGTTAGCCCGTTTTGTAGGCAGTAAAACAGCCGAAGAGATGATAGCTTCCGGTAAAATTTATACCGCAAAAGAGCTTCATCAAAAAGGAATTGTTACTGAAATTGCTACAGACGGGATAGAGAGTGTTGAGAGATTTATGAAAAGACATTCAAAGCTTTTTAACGGTATGCAGGCTATTCAATCGGTAAAAAAAAGATATCAGGGTATCGATTATGATGAACTGATGGATATTACAAAGATTTGGGTAGAGGCAGCTCTTAAAATAACAGATAAAGATCTGAAAATGATGAAAAAATTTGTTGCTGCCCAAGAACAGAAAAATATCGGCTTTACTAAAAGAGTAAGAACAAGACAGGATAGAAGAGTAGGGTTGGATAATATTTCTTTTCCTTTCAAAGATTACAGCGGCAATGTTATTTTACAGGACAGAAGAAAGATTTTTGACAGAAGACTCTGTTCTTAGGCACTGAGAGAGATCTCCTGTTTTAGTTTTTCCATAGTTATAGGGGGAGAAAAATAAAACCCCTGAAATTCATCCACTCCAAGCCCTTTTGTAACTCTAAATACCTCTTTGGAGTGGATAAACTCACCTACTGTTTTTATGTTAAGGGTTCTTGCCAGATTTACTATCGATTTTACCAGAATATATGAGTTTGTATCTTTGTCTATATTTTTTATCAAACTTCCGTCTATTTTTAAAATATCGGGTGCCAGTTCTAAAATATGGGAATAGTTTGAAAAACCGGATCCAAAATCATCTATCGCAATTCTGACTCCAAACTCTCTGAACTCTTTTGCAAAGTCTTTTACAATATCATAGTTTTCCACATTTTCACTCTCCAAAATTTCCAGAATAAGCTGATTTGCAACACCGTATTTTTGGATATTCTCTTTTAGAGCTTCTACGACAATCCTGTTTGTAATATCATCAAAAGAGAGATTAATGGAAAAATCGCATCCGCATTCTTGCATAATTTTAAAACTTTTTTCGATCATAATAAGAGTCAGTTTTTCATACAGATTTGTTTTTATAGCCACATCCAAAAAGAAAAAGGGAACCACTAACTCCTCTTTGCCGTCTTTTATCCTTTTTAGACGCATTAAAGTTTCATATTTTACCGTATCACCGTATTTATTGACAATAGGTTGAAAGACAGGAACGATATTATCCAAAATAACAGCCTTTTTTATCTCATGTTTCCAAAAAAGGGTATCTTTTGACTGATTTGTCGTATCGATAGAGTGGCTGTAAGCGATGAAAGTCCTTTTTTTCTTTTTTGCATATTTCAAAGCCATCTCTGCTTTTTCCAAAGCATGATCCTGTTCAAGAGATATTCCGATTGTTACATCAAGTTCGATTTCATCTTTTTGATCTTTTAGATATATGGAAAAATCATTTATTTTGTCTAATAATTTAAAAAGTTCTTTTTCGTATATGTCTATATCCATATAATTGCCGCCACCTACTATGGCAAAACCGTCTGCATAGACTTTATAGACTTCATATTCTTTCTCTTTATAAAAATTTTCAAGAAAATTTGCAAATTTGATCAAAATTTCGTTTGCGTCATCCACACCGTAAAGTTCGTTATAGTTTTTAAAACCGTTTATATCTATAAGCATAAATATATAAAAGTTGTTTTTTTCCATATACTCTTTGAGAGCATATCGGTTTTTTAGATCCGTCAAAGTATCATGATAGAGTCTGTATCTCAACTCCTCGGTTCTCTCTTTTACTTTGCTGTCAAGTGTTGCATTGAGATAGTGAAGTTTTTTTATAATGGATCTGTAAAAGATGGATAAAATAACCAAACCTATTGACAAAGAGATTGATAATTCAGGGTGAGAATGCCATTCTTTGTTGAGATAGGTTGCCAAACCGAAAAAAACCACCCCAAAAGCCAATGAAGCATAAAGATATTTAACTCCAAATCTTACACCGTTTCCAACAATAACCCAAAGCATTACCGGATATAAAAATATTGCGGATGTATCACAGGCATAGATTACAAGAGTTACCGCACCCAAGTCAGCTATGATGTTCAATACTCTTCTAATAGGATAGTTACCTGATTTTCTCAAAGTGTTAAAAAAGATAAAACCGCTGTATAATGAGTGTCCAGCCATTACAAACAGTGTAAAAGTATCGGTGTATTGACCAAAATAGATAAGTCCTGCCGTAATAAAAAGGAGGATCGGAGATATAATGATACGGGCTAATGCCTGAGAGAGTTCATCATCATTTTTAAAATCAATATTTTTAAATTTATCTAACATCTTCCGACCTTTCCAAAAAATTATGGATGGATAATATTTATCCTCATATTTTTAGATCGGCGAAAAAAATTATAAATTTAGCATTTTTGGGTAAAAGTGATTATTTTTTATATAATCACTTTTACCCCCCCCATTTTCTTTAAAATATCTAATCACATTTTAATTTATACGCTGTATCATTCATAATTTGCTTTTCAAAATCTTCTCTATTTTTTCCTCACTGAATCCGGTGGCTTTTTTGATTACTTCCAAATTTACACCAAGATTTAAAAGAGATTTTGTCAAGGCTATTCTCTCTTCCTGTGCCCCTCTTTCAATTCCTCTTTCAATTCCTCTTTCAAAGCCTTCTTCCCTTCCTCTTTCTTCCCCTCTTTCAAACCCTATCTCATAAGATGGGAGGTCTTCTACTTTTACTTTAAAATCTATCATCTGCTCCTCCTCTTTTATTATCGGTTTTAGTTCATCTCTCAGTTCTGCTACTGTTTCAAGTTTCAGCAGATAGTTTTTCAGTGTATTTTCATCATCTCTGTTTAGCTCATACAGTTTATATAAAACCTTTCTTATAAACTTTGACTTATCTTTTTTCTCCAAATCACACAGTATCGAAAGAATGATAAAATCACTCTCATTTGAATTTAGAAAAAGTTCACAATCGAGTGTTTTTGTATCTATCAGTTCATATCTGTATTTTATCTCGGTTCCGTGAGAATTAAACTCTATAGAGTTTTTCATATTCAGTTTTTCTTTACCAAGATATATCACTACCTGAATAACATCAAGATTATATCTGTTATAGAGTTCTGTCAAATATCTAAGCATTCTTACATGCATTATTTTATGATTTGAACTTTGAAATTCTATTGGGCATCTCTAAAAACTTATATATCCCATAGAAGGCAAAGAAGGCATAAGATTTCGTAAGAGAAATTTGCAGGACTACCCAAAGGTAATTCAAGAATTTATCTTGCGAAAGATTGTGCCTTCTTTGCCTTCCCTTCGGGCTTTGTCAGTTTGCCCATATACTTCGTTGCAACTCCTCGACTATGCTTTGGCATAGCCTTCGTCGTTGCGCCTCGTCTATGAACAAACTGACAAAGCTATGGGCTATATAGGTTTTTAGAGCTGCCCATATGCAAAATATACTCTTTTTCTTCCACATCTTTTATTCTAGCTATGTAATCAGCCTGTTTCTCTTCTATCTTTTGAAGATCACTGTCAAGAGGTTTTGCCTCTATGATATCCATATCAAGAAAGCTTTTACAAAATGCTTTTTCTAATCCGCTTATTACCTCTTTTAGTGTGATATCAAACTTTTTCAAGCTTTACCTTTTTATGGGTCTTTGGTCTATTATAGCATAAAATCTGTATGATTATGTCAAATTTAATTTTCCCTTTTTGTTCAATTTCTCCTTCCCGTTTTTTTAAAATATCTAACCTATTTTTATGAGTCCCATCAGATTTAACATCATAAAAATCAAAGCAACAGGGGCTATATATCTTATACTGAAATGCCAGATGGCATAAAATTTATCTCCCATTTCATGCTCCAAAGCGCTGTAAACTCTGTTTTTTTGTAAAACATATCCGACAAATATCGAGATCAAGAGTCCTCCAAGAGGAAGCAGGATAGAATCGGTTGTGTATTCCAAAATATCAAAAAGAGGTTTTCCTCCTATACTGAAAACCTCTCCCCAGCTTTTTGTATAGGATAAAATAGCTCCGATACCAACGAGCCAATATACCAACGAGCTTAAAACAACCGCTTTTGTTCTTGTGGTTTTAAATCTGTCTATCAGGTATTGAACAACCGGTTCCACCAGGGAGATTGCCGAAGTGATTCCCGCAAAAGCAAGAGCCAGAAAGAAAAGAAGGGCAAAAAATATTCCAAGGGTTGAGAAATTGTTTAAAATTACAGGCAGAGAGATAAAAACAAGTCCCGGTCCCTGAGCAGGTTTACCGCCAAACTGAAACAAAAAAGAAAAGATAACAAGTCCTGCCACCAAAGCTATCAGAGTATCCATAAAAGTAACGATAAAAGCAGTTTGGGTGATATTGGAGTGTTTTGGCAAACTTGCGGCATAAGTCATAATCGCTCCCATTCCAAGAGAGAGCGTGAAAAAGGAGTGTCCCACAGCCCTTACAATCGCTTCCGAATTTAGTTTTTCCCATTTTGGAGAAAACATAAAATCCCACGCTTTGGAAAAGCCGTCAAGTGAAAAAGCATAAAACAAAAGACCAAAAAGTATGATCATAAGTGAAGGCATCAGGATAAGATTTATCTTCTCAATTCCCCCTTTTATACCTTTATGCACAATCCATGCCACAATAAAAACGGCAACAGAGTGCCAAAATATCTGGGTGTAAATCTCATTTCCCACCAGTGAATCAAAAATCCCTTTTGCCTCTTTTGTAGAGGAGGGCAGATGGATGACAAATCTCGTAAGATAATAAAATATCCAGCCTATAACGACAGAATAAAAGGTCATGATTATAAGACCGTTAAGTCCCATAAAACCTGCATATTTCCACCCTTTTTGATTTGGCGGGGCAAGTCTCTCAAATGAACCTACCGTATCTCTTTGACCAAGAGCTCCTATAAGCATCTCCGCAACCATAACGGAAAATCCTATAAAAGCTATCGTTATAAGATAAACCAGTACAAAAGC
>CAYVDJ010000022.1:0-14937 GCA_964450755.1 uncultured Campylobacterales bacterium | reverse complement strand
GCTTCAAACTGCAATGTCTGCGATGTGTTAAAACAGAGAGTTGAAAATGTTCTGGGGGAGAGATTTCCAAAACTGAAAATGGCAGAAGCAAACGCCACACTGATACCCGAAGTCTCCTCACGGTTTAACATATTCAGCGCTCCTACATTTTTGATCTTTTTTGATTCAAAAGAGTTTGCAAGAGAAGGAAGAAATGTAGGATTGTATCCGTTAAGTGAAAAATTAGAAAAAATTTATAATCTTTTTTTTAATTAAGAGCATTGGAGATGCCCTTAAAGCTATTTTAAATTGTATTTGATAAGATTTGATAAATTATTTACAAAAGGGAGAGAGATAATGTTTAAAAAAATAGCAAAAATTGCCACTGTCAGTTTGGTTTTGAGTGTTGCATTAACAGCCGGGGAGATAAGATACGGTAAAGGTACTTTCGATATGAGTATGGGAGTTAACAAACTTTTCACTATGGATATGAGTCTTGATATAGATGTATTGACACTTAGTGAACATCATGCAAATTTCAGTGATTATCCCGTATATTATTTTTACAATGCAGACTTTTACACCTCTGACTTTATAGACAAGATGACCCAGTGGGCAAGTTATCCAGTAACGATGAATATACCTTTCTTTGGCGCTTCAATGGAAGATATGATCAAAGAATATACGATGATTCCCGTACCTGCAGATTATAAAATCAAAGGTTTTGATCTTGATATCGGTATAGGATATGATGTTTTAAAAGATCCAAACAACAAAAACAACTATTTTGGTGTTGCCATAAGCAGCGGTATGTCCATGCCTACAATGGAAACTCAGGATATGATAGGCGATGCAAGACTTACCTATAATCTTCTAAAAGATACCAAAACAAAAATCAAAACCTACAAAATAGGGGCAGCCATACAGGCAAACTATGAAATAGCTCCAAAATTCAGCGTTTATGGATTTGGAAGTTACGGACATCAGACAGGCGATATAAAAAACGAATATATGCTATCTTCCATGGATGTTGACGGAACTTACAGTGTAATTGATTTTGGTATCAAATATACTCCCTACTCCACAACAAAAGATTTTGGATGGATCACTATATCTCCCAAGCTCTATTTTACTTTGGGACACACCTATAAAAAATGGGATGTCGATGATGTAAAGGTAAATCTTTTCAAATTTTTCAATGCCAATATGTTCGGACCTTTTACCACGGAATTTGAAAGCCAATATACTTATGTGGGAGTGGGCTATAGTTTCTTTTAACCTACAAATTGATATAATGAAGACTCCAGTAAATAACCAAACGGAGTCTTGTTATGAACAGAAAAAAGATATACAATCCAAACTCTCATGAAAATGTAAATGAGAGAAAAGTTTTTGGGGGAGATCCGACCGGAATATTCGAGCTTAACAAAATAAAATACCAGTGGGCATATAATCTTTGGGAGATTATGTTAAACAATACATGGTTTCCCAAAGAGGTTGATATGACGGCTGACGCAAGAGATTACAAACTTCTAACCGATCAGGAAAAAAACTCCTACGACAAAGCACTTTCACAGCTTATCTTTATGGATTCACTGCAAACAAACAATCTCATAGACAATGTAAATCCCTACATAACAGCACCGGAAATCAATCTAATCCTTGTAAGACAGGCTTTTGAAGAGGCTCTTCACTCTCAAAGCTATGCCGTAATGGTTGACAGTATCTCCCAAAACACAGAAGAGATATATGATATGTGGAGACAGGACAGAGAGCTTAAAGGCAAGAATGACTATATAGCAAGTGTTTATGAGCAGTTAGCCCAAAATCCGACAGATTCCCAGATCGTCAAAGCGATGTTTGCAAATCAGATATTGGAAGGGATTTACTTTTACAGCGGATTTACCTTCTTTTATACTCTTGCAAGAAGCGGTAAGATGTTGGGTTCTGCCCAAATGATAAGATTTATACAAAGAGATGAGGTAACACATCTTCTTATCTTTCAAAATATGATCAATGCCACAAAAAAAGAGAGACCAGATCTCTTTACACCCGAACTTTTGGATGATGTTTATGAGATGTTTGAAAATGCCGTAAAACTTGAAGTTTCATGGGGTCAGTATATAACAAGCGGTCAGATACTCGGTCTGACAGATGAAATCATAGATCAGTATATCAAATATTTGGCTGATCAAAGACTCAATGCAGTAGGACTCAAAAAGCTTTATAACGCCTCTCATCCTATCAAATGGGTTGATAATTTTTCAAAATTCAATGAACAAAAAACAAACTTTTTTGAAGGAAATGTAGCAAATTACAGCAAAGGGAGTTTGGATTTTGACGACTTCTAATCTGCCTTTGTATGCTATACAGTTTGCTTATGAATCGGGTAACTATGAAAAAAATCTCTCTCTTTTAAAAGAGTTGTTACAAAAAACAAAAGAGGGAAGTTTTATAGTGGCACCCGAACTTTGCCTGACGCATTTTAGTTTTGACAAAATGCAAAAAGCGGCTGATTTTGGCAAAAAAGCACTTCCTGAGATCATAAAGCTCTCAAAAAACAGACTGATCTCATTTACGCTGACGGAAGAGAAAAACGGTTATTTTTATAACAGCGCAAAAATAATCCACAATCAAAAAATCATACATTCCCAAACCAAACACAAACTTTTTAAATTCGGATTTGAAGATAAATATTTTAAAGAGGGGAAGAAAGAGGATATCAAAATTATAGAAGCAGAAGGATTAAAAATAGCTCTTCTTATCTGTTTTGAGATTCGTTTTATCGATCTGTGGAAAAAAATCCAGGGAGCAGACATCATCCTCATTCCCGCACTTTGGGGAAAACTCAGAAAAGAGCAGTTTGAATCGATAACAAAAGCACTTGCAATCATAAATCAGGCTTTTGTCATAGCGGCAAACAGCGCAAATCCCGATATGGCGAAAAGTTCCGGAATAATCACTCCCTTTGGCAAAGAGTACAGAGACGACAACGCTCTTTTGATATCCCATAATGCCGATCTCAATGAAATCAAAAAGATGAGAAGATATATGGATATAGGACTTTTATGACAAATCCGTTTTCAGATAAATTTCAACTGCAAAAATGTTTGAAAATGACTCAGGAGATATGTAAAAAAGTACCTCTAAGCGATGAGGTAAAAGAGGCAATCGCTTTAACACAAAGAGAGATTTTCGTTCCTGTGGGATTTAAACATTTTGCATATAAACTGGATGCTCTGCCTCTCTCCTGTAGTCAGTGGATCAGTTCACCCCTGACGGTGGCAAAGATGACAGAGGCTCTAAAACCACAAAATGCGGACAGTGTTTTGGAGATAGGTTGCGGAAGCGGATATCAGGCAGCAGTATTGAGCCGTCTTTTTAGAAGGGTGTTTACGATAGAGAGGATCGAAAAACTGCTTTTTGAGGCAAAGAAACGATTTAGACGCTACAATATGAGCAACATTCATACAAAATTGGACGACGGTCAAAACGGCTGGAAAGCCTATGCCCCCTATGATCGAATCCTTCTTTCTGCCGCAACAGACAAAGTTGCAAAAGAGCTTTTTGAAGAACTTGCCATGGGCGGTATTTTGGTAGCTCCTATCACAAAAAGAAACAAACAGGTAATAACAAGATTTCACAAAAGAAAAGGAACAATCGTAAAAGAGGAGCTAGAAGAGTGTTCTTTTGTCCCTCTAAAAGAGGGGATAGAGAAGTAAGCACAAATGCCATTTTCTTAAAAGGCGCGACTGAAGTCGCGCTTCCAATCTCATTTATCGGCACAGCTTTTCTTTGCATGTTATCTATAAAATTTCATTCTTTGTTTTTTGCTTTTTATAATAGACAAAAGTTATAACCGCTATAATCACTAGTGTAATTATCGTGATCTCTTTTAGGTATTTGTGTATCAGATCCTCATTTTGACCCAAAAAATATCCAAGAACTGTTAAAACAATGACCCAGATACCCGCTCCCAAAGCGGTATAAAAAGCAAATTTGCCAATGTGCATTTTTGCAAGTCCGGCAGGAAGAGAGATGTATTGTCTGATTCCGGGAATCAGTCTGCCGTTGAAAGTGGAGATATGTCCGTGTTTGTCAAAGAAATCCTCCAATTTATCCAAAGTCTCCTCTTTGATAAAGAGATATTTTCCGTATTTTATCAAAAACACTCTTCCGAATTTTGAAGCCAACGCATAATTAAACAAAGCTCCGGCAACACTTCCTCCGATACCGAAAAGAACCGCCAAAACCAGATTCATCTCACCTTTAAAAGCAAGATATCCCGCCGGAATCATAACAACTTCACTCGGAAAAGGGAAAAAGGAACTCTCCAAAAACATCAGTGCAAATATCCCGATATACCCCAAACTGCCCACCGTTTCAACCAAAAAATTGACAATCTCTTCCATAAATTTTTCCCTCAATAAATATTTAAAAAATCTTTTGCTTTTACAAAAACTATCTGTTTGCCCCTGTAAGGAAATCTATACAAAGGCTCAAATCCCCAAAAACAGATATCTTTTTTTATCTGATAAACAAATATCGACACAGGATGTTTTTTGATGAAATCTTTTACTGTCTTTGTATCATTTTTTACAACCAAAAGCGGTTTTTTGAGTCTTCCCAAAAAGTGATACTGACCGTGATATTTACCGCATATTGCGATCTCTTTATTGCTGTTTTGAAGTTCTTTTATTTTATGGGCTATCGGTGTCAAATCCTGCATTTTCCATATATCAACCATTCCGGCATGAAGAGCAAAAACAAACAAAAATATGCTAACTCCAATAGCTTTTAGCTGTCTGTCTATAAATTTGGGAGTAAATTTTTTGAGATAAAAACCGATTCCAAAAATAAAAAGAGCCATAAAAAAGAGAGGTTTCAAAGAGAGTTCATATCTGTTTTGAAAATATTTCAGATAAAAGACTCCCGCAAGAAAAACCACCCCTAAAAACATATAAACATAAGAGATATATCTTGAAGAATTTAAATCTATCTTTTTAAACTCAAGCGAAATTATTCTCGCCGCCAAAAGAGAAAATGCGGGAATTTCCGGTAAAAGATACTGTATCTGCTTTCCGCTTATAAGCGAAAACAAAAATACGGCTCCTGTTATCCAGACAATCAAAAACCTGACTCCTCTGTCTTTTTTTATATGCCCAAACCTTTTAAAAACAACATCAAAAAGAAGCCAGGGCAGAAAAAGGAAAAGAAGCATCGGAAGATACCACCAAAAAGGGTGTCTGTGGGCAAAAGAGGAAACTACTCTGTTTGCACTCTGTCCCCAGAAGATAGCCTCTCTATAAGCCTCTCCCCCTTCTATCGCTGCGGGGATCGCCCACAAAAGAGCGATAAAAAGACCTATCAAAAAAGCGCCCAAAAAACCAAAATACCATCTTTTTTTATTAAACCCGCCTCTCCAGTATTTTGCAAAAACAACGATGGATATGATATGCACGAGTATTACAGGACCTTTTGTAAGCGCTCCGCCTCCGATAGCAAATCCCACAAAAAGCCATGATTTGAGATCTCCTCTTTTTGATGCCAAAACAAGAGCATAGGCACAAAGCGTAACCCAAAAAGAGAGCATTACATCAAAAGTAAGCATTGAAGAAAAAAACGCAAACAGTGCCATAGAGGCTAAGATCAAAGGTGCATAAAATGCGCTTTTTTCATCATCTCTCCACAACTCTTTTGCTGTAAAATGAACGGTAATCAGACTCATTAGTGCAAAAAGAGAGGGAATAAACCGGACAATATTTTGATTGACCCCAAAAATCGACCAGTTTAGATCGATAAGCCAAAAAAGCAGAGGCGGTTTATGATGATAGGGTTCACCGTTTAAAAGAGGAACAAAAAACGAATGATTTGTAAACATCTCCCAAGCAACAGAGATATATCTTGTCTCATCTACCGGCAAAAGAGGTCTAAAACAGATTCCAACCGTCGTTATTCCCAAAAGAAGTACAAAAGGAAACCAAAAAATTTTGATATATTTAGACATTTTCCTCTTTTTTGTTGTTGTATATAAAATAGAGATTTCTCATATAGATAAAAACTCCAAGACTCTGTCCGAGTATAAATACCGGATCCTGCCGATAAACGGCATAGGCAAACAAAGTTATACCCCCAAGCAGACTGAAATACCAAAAAGCAAGAGGTATAACACTCTTTTTATGTTTTTCACTCTGAATCCACTGGATCAAAAATCTCATCGAAAAAAAGAATTGTCCCAAAAATCCGATGATCAGCCATATAGTCTCTTTACTCAAATATTATCCTTCCTGTATTCTTCTATTATGGGAATGTGAGATCTTTTTTGAAGCCATATAACTCCCAAAAGATCGACAATCCCCACCCATAACCTTTGAAGATTGTTGTAATGGGAAATTCCATAAATTCTAGGCAGGTGATTTACTTCAACCGATATTACTTCTCCACCGTCTCTTTGTATGAGAGCCGGAAGAAAACGGTGCATATGATCAAAATAGGGAAGATTCAAAAAGGCTTCTTTATAAAAAACTTTCAATCCGCAACCTGTATCGGGAGTATCATCTTTTAATAAAAAACTTCTTATTTTGTTAGCCCATTTTGAGGCAATTTTTTTAAAAGCGGTATCTTTTCTCTTTTTTCGATGACCTGCAACCATCTGTAACTTTCCATTTTTCTCTTTTTGCAAAACTTTTAAAAGTTTTGGAATATCATTTGGATCATTTTGTCCGTCTCCGTCCATTGTGGCAATAATATCATATCTGGCTCTTCTTATTCCACTAACCAGCGCCCTGCTTTGACCGCAATTGTTTTTGTGGGCTATTATTCTTAGATTTGAGATCTCATTTGACAAATCTTTTAATATCTCATAACTCTTATCACTGCTTTTATCATCAACAACAACAATTTCACCTTCCAAATCGTTTTTCAAAAAAACATTATAAGTTTCTTTAACGAGTTTTTCGATATTTCCCGCTTCATTATGAACAGGAATTACAACCGAAACCTCTTTTTTCATTTTATACCTCTTCTATTATAGATATACTATTATATGTAAAATTCGGTAAAAATCGAATAAAATCAAGAAATATATTTGACATCATTATATTTTTAGAAAAACAAAATATATTTAATCGGCATCTTTGAATATTAAATTAATTCAAAATATTTAATTATTTAAAGATAAAATATGGTTTTGTTTGCTATAATAATCTTAAATATTAATATAAAACCAAAAAAAGGTAAATAATATAGAATTACTTAACTCAAAATACTTTAAAGTATTTATTAGTATAAATTTATTTATTATTTTTTCACTGTCAATTTTATTGATCATCGATCAAAATCTGCAAAACAGTTTTTTACATACTATGAACCTGTTTTTAACGGTTTTAACGATAGTTTTACTAATACTGAAGCATTACAACACAAAAGCATACAAAAACAAACTTCTCTCATACCAAAAAGCACTCGAAAGCAGTGGACTTTTTGGAACGCTCGATACCAAACTTCATATAACGCATTTAAATGAAAAATTTAAAAAGATATCCAAAACAGATAAAAGCGACAGACTTTTTACACTTTTTGAACTCTTTCCTGATACCATAGATGCCCAAAATATAGCCAAAGAGATAAAAAATAGCATAAAAGAAAAAAATTACTGGAACGGTATAATGGAAATTGAATCTTCAAAGAGGATTCATACTCTCAGCGGTTCGATATATCCTTTTTATCTCTCAAAAAGAGAGAGTGAAGGATATATAATATTTGCCATTGATATATCCAAACATATTGAGATGGAAAGGAAATTCAAAGAACAACTATATACTGATCAGCTGACAAATCTGCCTAACAGATTAAGATTGCTGGATGATCTGGATAAAAGGGTGCAGGATAAATCATCCATGATTCTTATAAATATAGATTCATTTGGTATGATTAACGAATATTTCGGTATAGAGGCGGGAGACTGTTTGTTAAAACAGATAACAATCTGGCTGAAAAAGAGACTCCCTACAAAAGATTCCAAAGTTTATAAACTGGATTCAAATATCTTTGGTATATTTATAAACTCCAAACTCTCATATACGGAGTTAAAAGACTATCTAAAGCTTTTAAATTCATCTATTCACAGAGAAAAGTTTCATTTTAAAGAGGAAGAGATCAGTATAACCTTTACTTTGGGGGCAGCATTAAATACAGATATGATATTCAAACACTCCTATCAGGTACTCAAAAATGCAAAAGATGCCAAAATACCTTATGCTATTTTTACTTTTGATCCCCTCATGGATATAAAATCGGAAAGAAACATAAAAATAAGCAGATATATAAAAGAGGCGATAGAACAAAAAATGATAATACCCCATTTTCAGCCTATTCAAAATGTCAAAACAAAAGAGATAGAAAAATTTGAATCTCTTATGAGAATAAAATGCAAAGATAACACTGTCAAATCTCCAAACGAATTTATTCCCATAGCCGTCAAAACAAAACTCTATCCGAGACTCACAAGGATAATGGTAAAAAACTGTTTTGAATATTTTCATCATACTTTTTGTGAATTTTCAGTTAATATCTCCACAAAAGACATCATTAACAAAAAAACTTCATATTACATTATAGACCAAATGCTCAAATATGATATAGGTCCGTGGGTGGTTTTTGAACTGTTGGAGAGCGAGGATATAAAAAATTACACCGAAGTTTATAATTTTATAGACAAAGTAAAATCTTTGGGTGCTAGAATAGCGATAGATGACTTTGGAACGGGATATTCCAATTTTGATCATATCCTAAAACTTCAGGTGGATTACATCAAAATTGACGGCAGTCTTATAAAAAATATAGATATCAATCATGATGCTGAGGTAATAGTGCAAACTATCGTCTCTTTTTCCAAAGATCTTGGCATAAAAACCATCGCCGAATTTGTTTCAAACCGCTCTATTTATGCTAAAATAATAGAACTTGGAGTTGATTATGCACAGGGCAACTATATAGGCAGTGCGAAAGACAAAATCGACAGCCATATACTAAAGGGGAAAAGCTATGCAAGAGGAGAAAAAGAGGCTACTTTTACAGATAGCTAAAAATGCCATAAAAGAGGAATTTTCAAAAGAAAAACTGATAGACAAAGAAGATCTGATAAGAAAATATCCATGGCTTTTGGAAAAACAGGCGGTTTTTGTAACCTTGAACAAAAATCATAACCTAAGAGGCTGTATAGGTTCTATCATACCGCACCGCTCTTTGATAGATGATCTTTTATCCAATGCAAAAGCGGCGGCATTTTCGGATCCTAGATTTAATCCTCTTGAAAAAGAGGAATTTGATGAGATAGAGATAGAGGTTTCTTTGTTAAGCGTTCCAAAAGAACTTCCCTATGATGATATAGAAGATCTAAAAAGCAAAATAAGACCTTTGATCGACGGAGTAATTTTACAGCTTGACGGATATCAGGCGACATTTTTACCGCAGGTTTGGGAAGAGTTGAGAAGTTTTGAGGAGTTTTTTGCCCATCTTTGTATGAAAGCTTCTTTGTCAATCGACTGTTTAAAATATCATCCTGCAATCTTTACTTATCAGGTTGAGAAGATCGACTAAGCTGGGCTTTCTCTTCGCTTTTCATAAGCCATACAAAAACCTCTACCACTGCTTTGTAAAGCTCCGGCGGTATCTGCTCGTCAACTTCGACACTCAAAAGACTCTCAGCCAATGCCTTGTTTTGAAAGATGGGAATATCAAACTCTTTTGCTTTTTGCAAAATTTTCTTTGCCGTCTCTCCTTTCCCTTTGGCTATGACAACGGGAGCATTGAGTGATTCTTTTTCGTATTTTAATGCAACGGCTTTTTTATAACTCATGATCCCTTCTTAAAGATATGATTCCGGCAAACCTGCCGGTTATCCCCTCTCTTCTGTATGAAAAATAATCCTCATCGCAACAACTGCACTCTTTGCTGACAGAGATATTTTCCTCTTTTACACCGACATTTTTCAGTTGATCTCTGTTTAAAAGCTGAAGATTTAAAAAATATTTTTCTTCTCTTTTGTCGATATACTTTTCTCCAAAACTCTCTATCGCTATATCGGCGATATCTTTTGAAACTTCATAGCAACAACTTTTGATAGATACCCCCAAACAGACTTTTATATCTTCGGATCGTGAGTCATAAACCTCTCTCATTTTCAAAACAGCCTTTTTTGCTATCTCTTTGAAAGTGGGATTTCGTCCGGCATGGAGTGCGCCGATAACTTTTTTTACAGGATCAAACAGCAAAACAGGGATACAGTCAGCCACCAAAACCATCAAAGATATCCCTTTTTGATCACTCAATATCCCATCGCACTTTGGGATTTTTGTTCTCATACTGTCTTTTATGATCTCTATATGATCACCGTGTATCTGATCCATATAGATAAGTTCTCTTAGATCCAAAGAGTGGTTTTTTGAGATTATGACTCTGTTTTTCATAACGGCTTTTATATCATCTCCCACATGGGTGGCAAGATTTAGACTCTCATAGGGAGCTTTGCTCACTCCACCGTATCTGTCGGTAAAAGTGTGAAACAAAATATCCCGATAAGGTTTTAAAAGTTTGCACTCCATCAATAAACCGCCATTATCTTGTCTATACTCTCCCAATCAAGAGCTTTGTCTTTTTTGAAAATATGATAGATATATCTTGCAAACATATCAGTTTCTATATTTACTCTTCTTTGTTTTTGATAGGATGCAAAAAGGGTATTTTCCATCGTATGGGGAATGATAGTGAGTCTAAACGAGTTTTCAAAAACATCATTTACAGTCAAACTGACTCCGTCTATCGTAATGCTTCCTTTTGGAACAACATATTTCATAAACTCTCTATCCATTGAGATATAAAAATCAAAAGATTTCCCCCTCTTCTCTATCTTCTCTATAAAACCGACCGTATCGATATGTCCCTGAACGATATGTCCTTCCACTCTGTCACTCAACCTCATGGCAGGTTCTATATGAACTTCGTCTTTTATATTCTCAACTGCTATCATCTTCTTTGTTTCGTGAGAAAGCTCTACGCTAAAACCGCTTTTTTCAACCTCCGTTACAGTCAGACATGCACCGTTTACGGCTATGCTGTCGCCGATTTTTGGTTTGTAAACAGCTTTTAGGGATAAAAGATTATTTTCAAATCCTTTTACTTTGGCAAATTCTCTTATAAGTCCGGTAAACAAATCTCTTTCCTTTTGCTTCTTTTTTGTTATAATAGCAAAAAAAATGAGGCTTTGATAAATGAAATATGACATTATAGTTATCGGCGGCGGTCATGCAGGTATAGAGGCGGCGCTTGTAAGTGCCAGAATGGGCAAAAAAACTCTTTTTGTTACAATGCTTGTAGAACAGATAGGAGCGGCAAGCTGCAATCCGGCAATAGGAGGTCTGGCAAAAGGACATCTTGTCAAAGAGATAGACGCTCTTGGCGGTCAGATGGGTATAGCAACCGATAAGAGCGGTATTCAGTTTCGCATACTAAACGCTTCAAAAGGTCCGGCAGTCAGAGGAAGCAGGGCGCAAATCGATATGGACAGATACAGAATCTATATGAGAACTATCTGTCTAAATACACCAAATCTCTATATAAAACAAGAAAGTGCAGATGAGATCGTAACAAAAAACGGCGAAGTTACAGGAATCATAACCAATCTTAGAAACCATTATCACGCTAAAAAGATCATCATAACAACCGGAACTTTTCTAAAAGGGAAAATCCACATAGGAGATTTTACGCAAAGCGCAGGAAGGGCGGGAGAATTTCCGTCAAACAGACTAAGCACCTCTTTAAAAGATTTGGGACTTGATACAGGACGGCTGAAAACCGGCACATGCCCAAGAATCGATGCCAAAAGTATCGATTTTTCAAAAATGGAGATACAGGGAGGAGATGAAAATCCCACACCTTTTAGTTTCAGAACCGACAAAGAGAATTTTCACCCCTATCAACTGCCATGCTATATAACATACACAAACGAAAAAACACATTCCATCATAGAAAACGATTTTGACAGAGCGCCTCTTTTTACGGGACAGATAGAGGGGTTAGGTCCTAGATACTGTCCAAGCATAGAAGATAAAATAAACCGTTTCAGAGACAAAGAGAGACATCATCTTTTTGTAGAACCTCAGACAAAAGAAGCCACAGAATACTATATAAACGGTCTTAGCACATCCCTGCCGGTAGATACCCAAATCAATATGCTGCACTCCATCAAAGGATTGGAAAATGCCAAAATAGTAAGATTTGGTTATGCGATAGAGTATGATTTTGTCAATCCTACGGAGTTAAAACATTCACTCGAAACAAAAAAGATAAAAGGACTCTATCTCGCAGGACAGATAAACGGAACAACAGGATACGAAGAGGCGGCAGCTCAGGGTTTTATGGCAGGAGTAAACGCCGTTTTGGCTTTTGATGAGAAAGAGCCTCTCATACTTAGAAGAGATGAAGCCTATATAGGAGTTTTGATAGATGATCTTGTAACAAAAGGAACAAACGAGCCTTACAGAATGTTTACAAGCAGAGCCGAATACAGACTTCTTCTAAGAGAAGACAACGCAGATCTAAGACTTATGGCTTACGGCTACAAACTCGGACTCATAGATGAAAAAACTTATGACAAAACCGTAAAAAAAGCAAAAGAGATAAAAAAAGGAGTTGAATATCTTAATAATAATTTTATAACTCCATCCAAAGAAAATCTGGAACTTTTAACATCACTGAAAGAAGATAAAATAACCGACAAAGTTCCTTTGATAAATATCGTAGCAAGGAAAAGTTTTACAAAAGAGAAGTTGGACAGATTGAGTGATGAACTCAAAAATCTTTCTGATGAAGCAAAAGATCAAATTTTGATAGAAGCAAAATATTCAAGTTATATCAACAAACAAAAAAACCAGATTGATAAAATGAAAGAGATGTTAAATATAAAAATACCCGATGATATGGATTTTGCTTCGATTTCGGGACTCAGCAATGAAGTGGTGGAAAAACTGCAAAAGTTCAATCCTCCCACACTTTTTGCAGCAAGTGAGATAAGCGGAATCACTCCGGCAGCCATAGATATCTTGCATATTTATATCAAAATAAAACAAAAGAAAAGAAAATAAATTAGATTTATCTTTAAAAGTAAAATAATAATACCTTTATTTCAGTTATCTCTAAAAATAATTTAATTATATTTTTAGGTATTTTATGTAAAATTACAGATAAGAGCTACGATTTTGAAATATAGTGGGAGTATAAATGAAGAGATTCTTCTATAACGGGCATTTTATAAAGAAAATATTATTGTCAATTTCTGTATTATGGGGTATGAGTTTTCACCTGTTTGCAGGAGAAAAACTCTCCAAAGATCAGATAAATGTTTTAAAACTGGTCAAGAAAATCGCTTTAAAATACCCTAATAAATATGGAGAAACTTTTGAAAAAACGGCTATGTCGATATGCCTCACAGAATCAAACGGCGGTCGTTACAAGATAGGAGACAGCCGATACAAAAACAAAAGAAAAAACCTGCACAAAGCCTCTTTGGGAATCATGCAAGTTAGAGTAAATACCGCAAAATTTGTAGCAAAAAAATTCAGATTGCACTATATCTTGCGAATGAATCGCAAAAAACTGGCAAAAAAACTTCTTCACGACAACCGTTTCAACGCCAAAATAGCTATCTTGTATCTGGTATGGTTAAACAACCAGACTTCAAGCTATTTCAAAACCGTCAGCAGATATAACGGCGGAAATAAAAATAAAAGATACTACAAAAAAATCATCAAAAACATGAAAATTGTGAAAAATATATAAAAACTCTGTTTGAGGTGCAGTAACTTCCTCTTGTTTTGCCTATTTTTTTAATGTAATTTTTTTTTGCCAAACTATATAAAATCTCTTTAGATTGAGTTGTTTTTAAAGTTAATAGATTCTGAACATCTTTAACGGTTATTTTTTGATTTTGTTCTAAAAAGTCAATAATTTTTAGTTCTTCTAAAGATAATTCGTCGGATTCCGCCGGTTTTTCTATAAAAAACCATACTTACAAAATTTGGTTCTTTTTTTAGTTCAAGCTTTTTACTTTCGCCTTTTTGTATCTGTTGGATTAGCATTTATCATTCTTCTTTTTTATTTAGTTGTTTTACAAATCTATCAAAATCCGATTCAATTAGCTGGTATTTATTAAACTCTTCATACTCTTTATGAGCTTTTTGCAAAGCTTTTTGGTGCGATACTTTTCCGAAACCATCTAATATTTTATATTCGTTAAATTCTAAAAATTTATCGACCGCTTTTGCAAACTCTTCCATAGTAAAAACTCTTCTTTTTTCAATTAATCTTTCGATATAATCAAAGAATGATGAAACAGTCCTTTCAAGCTCTTTTATCTCTTTTTGGCGCAAATAATTTTTTGCAATTTTTACATCACTTTTTAAAATCCTTCCGTTTGGTGCATTTTTCCAAGTTGTAAGTCCCATATAAGGTTTATTTTTATCTGCTTTTTCATAAATAATTTCTGCGGCAGTTTTTCCCGTAATTGCATAATGAAATTTATTTTGAATATTTGCATAAAAGTTTTTAGTTATCTCACTTTGTGGATCATAATCAATACTACACTCAGCAAAAATATCGGTAATCTTTTGATAAATCCTTCGTTCACTAGCCCTAATCGAGCGAACTCTCTCAAGAAGTTCATCAAAATAGTCTTTTTCAAAATATTTACCTTGCTTTAATCTCTCATCATCAAGCACAAAACCTTTTATAATAAACTCTCTTAATACTTTTGTAGCCCATATTCTAAATTGTGTAGCTCTTTTAGAATTTACCCTATATCCAACAGCAATTATTGCATCAAGGTTATAGTATTTTGTTTTATATTTTTTACCATCTGTAGCAGTATGTTCCAAAATGGAACTAACTGAATTCTCTTCTAAT
>CAYVDJ010000021.1:0-8903 GCA_964450755.1 uncultured Campylobacterales bacterium | reverse complement strand
AAAGTTCAGCAAAAAAAAGTGGTTGCCGTTTACTTTTATAAACGGCAAAACCAACGATATGATCGTTACCACCAGGAAAAACCAGTATCTTTTATATCGATACGGTATCCACCCTTTTAGGTACTCTTTTGCCCTGTTTTTTACATTGCCCATTAATTACTTCTCAAATTTATATTTATGGGTACTATCACCACCCACAGCTTCTCCATGTATAACTATATGATTTTCATTACCCAAATTTGGAGCAATTCTCTTGATTGTAAGAGGATCTTTTAGTTCATAAGATTGAGTGGCAGTTGCCTGTTGCGTTCCTATTGCCAAATAGGTCAAAAAACCCAAAATTGATAAAAGCAGTATAACTGCAATAAAAAATCCTGTCAAACCGTGTAAATTCATACACAATCTTCTTGTTGTATTTTCCATCATCTCTCCTTATTCGCCCAATGATAGGATATATGCACCTACCGCTTTTTGTTGAACAGGTGTCAACATTCCTTTAAATGAAGGCATAGTACCGATATCACCTTTTTTACCTCTTTGTAAAACAGAAGCAACAAAAGCCGGATGTCCATACTCAGTTAAATTTGGAGCCATTCCTCCCATACCTTTCCCGTCAGCTCCGTGGCAACTTGCGCAGGCATTGGCAAAAATTTCGGCACCTTTACCATCTCCCTTCAAACCTCCGGCTACAAAATCAGCTACAGCACTGATCTCGGCTTCATCTGACAACAGACCTGCTGGCATCTCTCCAAGAGAGTATCCCTGCCCTTTGGAACCTTTTTTGATAGTTGCAACAATAGCCGCTTTATGTCCCCAATGGGTTAAATCCTGAGCTTTTCCTTCAATTCCACCTGCATCAATACCATGACATGGCGAACATTGAACAAGGTAAACACCTTCACCCATTCCCAAAAGATCATCTTTTGTAGGATTTGCCCATTTTTTCTCAAACATTTTTGTATGAGCCGCAACCTCTTCGTTATATTCTCCTATTTGGGAATAGGCATTTAGAGGATATCCGACAAACCAATACCAAACACCCCAAATAATTGTACCTATAAAAGCAAGAGACCACCCTATCGGAGAGTTGTTTTTATACTCGCCGATACCGTCCCAATTTTCATCTTTTAATACACCTTCACTTTTACCCTCTTTTATCTGCTTGAAATATTTAGCTGTAACACCTATCGTTAAGATAAGAATCGCCGCAGCACCAAGCAAGGCTAACTGGTTGACATTATCGCTTAGCCAATTCATTTACTGCTCCTTTTTCTTCTTTTTTCTTTCTTCTTCATCTCTTTTCTCTACCAAAGGTGAATCAAGCTCATCATCCAGAGCCAAATTTGCATATTTTTCATAATCTCTCTCACCTTTTTTTTCACTTCTATATAGATGCACTATATATCCATACAAAACAAAGGTAAGAATGACAGTAAGAATGATATAAGCAACACCTTGTAGAAATCTTATATCCATATTACTATTTCAATCCGTTTAGATATGCTATCAAAGCGACGATTTCAGGAATATTACCCGCTTCTACCATTTTTATAAGATCTTCTCTTTTTGTCTCTTTCGCCACTTTTAAAGCTTCAGCCAAAGCCTGTTTTTTTGCCTGTTCAAAAGAACCAAGAGGCACATCCACTTTACCGTCCCCGTCAATATCTTTATCATAAGGAACATTAAAAACTTTTTTTACAGTTACAGCTTCGGCATAAGCGGTTTCTATATCTGCAACATTGGTAAACATATGTTTATATGCCGGCATAATGGATCCTGGAACTACACTTGTAGGATCAAACATATGATTTGCATGCCAGTCGCTTGTTCTGTAGTTACCGACTCTCCAAAGATCCGGTCCGGTTCTTTTTGAACCCCATAGAAAAGGTCTGTCATACGCATATTCACCATTTACACTATACATTCCGTATCTGTCCGTTTCAGACTTAAAAGGACGAATCAACTGTGAATGACAAGCATTACAACTGTCTTTTATATATACCTGTCTTCCTGCCAAATTCAAAAGGGGATAAGGTTTAGTCCCCATCAACGGTCTTGAAGCCTGAGCGAAATCGGGAACAATCTCGATTAATCCGGCAAAGGCTATCACCAAAAACACACCTACCGTAAAGAAAAAAGGATTCTTTTCTAACCATCCAAACATCTATCTCTCCTTATGCTGCCATTGGTGAAGCAAATTGAGGTTCTCTCTCAATCTCTCTAGCCGATGTCATTGTTTTTATAAAGTTATAAGCCCACATAAATAGACCTATGAAGAAAAATAATCCGCCTATTCCTCTAAGAGTATAGTATGGGTGTAGAACCGTAACAGTATCTATAAAAGAGTAAGCCAAGTTTCCGTATTGGTCAACTGCTCTCCACATCATACCTTGAGTAATACCCGCTATCCACATACTAGAGAAATAAAGAACTATACCTGTGGTTTGAAGCCAAAATTGCGCTTCAAGAAGTTTTTTACTGTAAATCTCTCTCTTATAGAATCTCGGAGCCATATGCATAAGCGCTGCAATAATCATAAATCCAACCCATCCAAGAGTTCCATCATGAACATGTCCCGGAATCCAGTCAGTAAAGTGAGCAAGAGCATTTACTGATTTGATTGATTGAATAGGACCTTCAAGAGTACTTAACATATAGAATGTTGAAGCCAAAACCATAAACTTGATAAGCGGACTCTCTTTTAACTGTCCCCATTCACCTTTCATTGTAAGAAGCATATTAAGCGCACTACCCCATGAAGGTAAAATCAATACAATAGAAAAAATTGATCCCATAGTCTGCATCCAATCAGGAACAGTGGAATAGATAAGATGGTGACCACCTGCCCAAAGATAGACAAACATAAGTCCCCAGAAAGATAAAAGTGAAAGTTTATAAGAGAAAACAGGTTGACCTGACTCTTTTGGAAGATAATAATAGATCATAGCGATAATAGGAACAGTAAATACGAATGCAACCGCATTATGCCCATACCACCACTGAACAAGTGCATCATTACTTCCAGAATACATGGAAACAGAATGTAACCAGCTTCCCATACCTGAAACTAATCTGGTAGGAACTTCCATATTGTTAAAAAGATAAAGCATAGCAACACCAAGAAATGTAGCTATATAATACCACATGGAGATATAAAGAGATTTTTCTCTTCTGATTCCTATCAAACCAAAAATACTTATACCCCAAAGAACCCACCAGACAACTACCAACAGATCCAATGGCCACTCAAGTTGGGCATACTCTTTTGAAGTGGTAAATCTGGTCAATAATGTTACTACCGCCAATAAAATAGTTATAAAATATAACCAAAAATGCAATTTGGCAATAGCACTTAAAAATTTAGACTCTTTTAGAGAAACTTTTAAAACTCTTTGCCCGACATAGTACCATGTAGCAAAAATTCCGCTCAATGTAAAACCAAATGCCACAGCATTAGTGTGAAGCGGTCTTAATCTACTATAAAGGCTATACTCACCGGCTATATAGTTTAGATCCGGAAAAGCCAATTCAAATGCTATAAGCACACCGACACCCATACCGATAATACCGAACAATATAGCCAGATAGCTAAACCATTTCGCAACGGTATAATCATACTCAATTGCAGGACTTTGCATGCAATCCCTCCTTCAATGAAATTTGTCACAATTATGTCACACTAAAACGAATCAATTTTAACACAGATTTAATGTTATCAAGCTTAATTTTATAATATAAATAGGAAAAGGGTTTACTTTATGAAACACTCTTTTTAAGATTTAGGTCTAAAAATTTTTATAATATCTTCATTACATTCAAGATAGGGACCTCCTATCAAATCTATACAGTAAGGAACTGCCGGAAATACAGCATCCAGACACTCTCTTATCGATTTTGGTTTGCCTGGAAGATTGATAACAAGAGTTTTGTTGTAGATACCGGCAGTCTGTCTGGAGAGAATCGCTGTTGGAACATATTTAAGGCTGATTTGCCTCATCAGCTCTCCAAATCCCGGCAACATTTTTGTACAGACCGCTTCCGTAGCTTCAGGTGTTACATCTCGTAACGCAGGTCCCGTTCCTCCCGTTGTTACTACAAGACAACAGTTGTCTTCATCCGCCAGTTTTTTTATAGCATCCTCTATTAGAGGCTGTTCATCGGGAATAAGCTCATAAACACTTTCCCAATCACTCTTTAAATATTCACTCATCGTATCTATAATCGCTTTCCCGGAAAGATCATCATAAACTCCCGCACTTGCACGATCCGAAACAGTAATGATTCCGATATTTATATCCATGTTTTTTCCTTTTTAAGTGATGTTTTATTTTCTCTATTTTAGGATATGCCCTACATCTTTTATAAAATAGAGAGTTGAAAATTCTTTGAAAAACTCTTTTGCCTTTAAAGAATTTGTTATTTTATCTTTCTCTCCCAAAAAAACCTCTATCTTTGTATTTTTATCTCTGACAAAAGAGAGTTTGTCTCTCTCCCATTGATAATACAAAAGATCTTTTAAATCCTCATAGAAACATTCCGATTTAAATTTTTCTATTTTGAATGATGAAGGATAGATAACATTTTTCAAAAAATTTTCAGTATAAAGAGCGGGGTCTTTTTTAAAATATATCAGTTGAAGTTTTTTAAATTTTTCATCCTCTTCCTGAAAAAAAGCGGGAGAGAAGAGTTGAAGTTTATCAATCCTCTCTTTTGAGTTTAAAACATACTCAAAAGCTTTTATGGCTCCATAGCTGAAACCGGCAACCTTGAAATCACCCTCTTCTATGTAATCTTTAAAAATATCTTTCTCATTTTGAAAACAAAAACCGCTAAAAAACTTCATTGATCACTTTTTTCAACTCTTTTTTGCTGACACTCTCTTTTTCTAATAAAATATTTGCTATCTTCATCAAAGGCTCTTTCATCCCTTCCAAAAACTTCTCTATATCTTTTTTTGTATCCTCCAAAAGTTTTTCTATATCATTTTGTGCCAAAAGCAGATGATCCCCCATTGCATACTGTTCTATCATGATTTTTGCAAGCATTTTCGCTTTTGCTATATCATCTTTTGCATTTGAATAACTTTCATTAAAAAATATTTTAGAAGCTGCGGCACCTGCCAGATATACTTTGATTTTGGACAATATCTGGGATTTTGACTCTATCTCTCTTTCAACCTCTTTTAATGAATCGCTTACGATACTGATTCTCTCAAAATCGATATCAAACCAATAGGCACTCAGCGCTTTTGCCGCCTGATAGAGAGCCTGGATCTTCTTTTCTTCATCACTGAAGCTCAAAACTTTTCTCTTTCCAAGAAGAACTTTATCTCTGACATCCAAAAAGTCTCTCATCTCTATCGTATTACATCCTCTTTTCAGCGCATTTATGGCGGCTTCATTGACCAAAGTAGATAATGAAGCTCCACTGAAACCTACAGTCATTTTGGCAATCTCTTTGATATCAACCCGATAGGGTTTGTTTTTGAGATAGATCTCTATGATTTTTTCTCTGTCTATCAAATCAGGAAGAGGGATAAATACCCGCCTGTCAAACCGCCCTGCTCTCAAAAGAGCCTCATCTATGATCTCTATCTTGTTTGTAGCGCCTATGACTATTACTCCCGAACTCTCTTCAAAACCGTCCATTTCGGTTAAAAGCTGATTTAGAGTCGATTCTCTCTCATCATTTCTCATAGCTCCTCTTGCCCTTCCAACCGCATCAATCTCATCTATAAAAACGATAGAAGGCGCAAATCTTTTTGCATAGGAGAAAAGCTCTTTTACCCTTTTTGCACCCATTCCTACATAAATCTGGACAAAAGATGCTCCGCTTTGGTAAAAAAACGGTACATCCGCTTCTCCCGCAACAGCTTTTGCTATCATCGTTTTTCCAACTCCCGGAGGTCCTATCAAAAGTACCCCTTTTGGAAGGGTAATACCAAATCTTTTATATTTGGCAGGATCTTTTAAAAAATCCACTATCTCATAAAGCTCCTCTTTGACACTTTTAATCCCCGCAACATCTTCAAAAGTAATCTTTGAAACAGCCGGTTTGATATTCATAGGCATAACCGCTTCAAACTCCAATGAGTCCGCTTTGTCATTAATTCGTTCATTGTTATAAGCAGAAGACCTGTTTTGCTTTCCAAAAACCATCAGCAAAACCAAAATCATAATAAAAAAAGCAAAGAAAACAATATCCTCACTCATTACATTTTTACCCGCCGTTTCAACAGGCACTTTTTGCAACAAAGCCTTTATATCGACTCCGTCTTTAACAATAGAGTATTTTCCACGATCACTGTATAAAACTATCTCATTTTCTTCTATTATTGCCTTTTTTATAATATTTTCCTGTAACATCTCTTTATATGTAGAGAGGTCAATAACTGTCGGAGAGTTTTTAAAATATGCAAAAATCAAAAGAAGTATAAGTACAAAAAAAGCCAAAAGAGTTATAATTAATTTTTTGTTACTGAATTTCTGCATAGTTATATTCCTTTTTTATTTCATATTGTGTAATTGTAATCCACTCTTTGTCTATATCTTTGTTTTCTGATTTTAAAATCACTTTATTGAAATATTGGTCATATCCTTTGAACATTTTATCTTTTTTCTCCTCTATCAGGATATTTAAAAACATATTTTTTCTCTTTTTTCTAAAATCAAGGTTATTCTCTTTAACAATAGAAGTTAAAATTTTCAATCTTCTTTTTGCCTCATCCCCTTTTACACTCTCTTTCATCAAAGCCGAAGGAGTTGCCTCTCTTTTGCTGTAGGTAAATGCGTGCAAATGAGTCAGCGGAAACAGTTTGAAATTTACAAGCGCATTTTGCCATCTTTTTTCACTCTCTCCCGGATGACCTACTATAAAATCTGTTCCCAGTGCAAAATCTTTTTCTGCCAAAAACTCAAAAAGCTTTAAATCTTTTTTAAAATTGTTTCTTCTTCTCATAATCTTCAGCATCTCTTCGTCGGTATGTTGCAAAGCTATATGAAGATGTCTCTCCAGCCACGGTTCATCCAAAATCTCTTTAAACTCCTCATCTATCTGCACAGGTTCCAAACTTCCTAGTCTTATTCTTCTGACACCTCTTACGGTTCCTATCTTTTTGAGAAGTTTTGCGATATTTGTTCCTTTGTCCTTTCCGTAACTTCCGATATTTGTACCTGTAAGCACAAATTCTCCAAAACCGTTTGAGGCAAGTTTTTCAACCTGTTTTATTATTTTATCCTCTTCCTGACTTCTTGCATTTCCCCTCACATAGGGAATGATACAGTAACTGCATCTAAAATCACATCCTTCTTGAATTTTTATAAAAGCTTTTGTTTTATCACTGAAATTTTCTACAATAGAGCTGTCCAAAGAGTCAAGATCTCCTATTTGATAAAATTTTTTATCCTCTTTTAGAAGTTTTTCTATATTCTCTTTTTCCGAATGCCCGAAAACTCCGTAAACTTTTTCGCCCTTAAAAAGCTCTTCACCTTTGCTGAAAGCCCCACACCCTCCCAAAAGGATTTTGATATCTTTATCTTTTTTGGAAATTTTATTGATATAACCTCTGACCGTACCGTCAGCCGAATTTGTAACGGTACAGGAATTTACCACAATAATATCGGCATCTTCTTCATCATTGCAAACAACAAAATTTTTTAAATTCTGTTTCATCACCTCTGTATCATACAGATTAGTTCTGCAACCGAATGTTTTAAAAAATATCTTTTTCATTTTCATCTTGAATCAACTGCTCTTTATTACTTTTAAGATTGATTGTTTGGGTAGGATATGCTATTTTGATATCATCCTCTTTTGAAATTGCATCTATTATTTCAGCAGATATGCTGCTTCTTAGAGTCAAAGCGGCAAAAGAGTTGGTCATATACCAACTGCTTACTACCAATCCGTGAGGTTCTATAAAAGTATAAATTCTCGGTTCCACATTCGTATTTTTAAGACTGTACTGATTGCGAAGTTTGTTTAACTGTTTTCTTGCTATTTCGGTATATCCTTTTGAATATTTTTTTACAATATTTTTGATAAGATAAACCGCTTTTTTATGATTTGAATCAAAAGTTATCGCAATATCTATACCATCCCACACTGTTTTTAACTTTTCATGAGAATAGTTTGCTATAAGATCGGTAAAAATATAGTTATTGGGTATAAAAATCACTCTTCCGGATCTTCTGTTTTCCAAATAGGATGTTAAAGTGATATCCTCCAAAATGGTTATTCTAAGCAAAGATATATCAACTATATCACCAACATAAGGAAGACCGTTTCTTTTTACTTTTACCCTGTCTCCGACATGAAAACTTCCTCCCATAACAATCACCAGCCATCCTAACATACTCATAAAAAGGTCTTTCATAGCAATAGCCAAACCGGCAGATGCAAAACCGATAACGGTAACCATATAAGAGACATCCTCTATAAAAGAGAAAAGCAGAATAAAGGCTATCAAAATAAAATTTGTAAAATTGATAATCTTGTTTGCCATATAAAAACGCTGATTATCCGTTATATATTTTTTTGCAAGTAGTTTAAAGATCAAAGATATGATAATAACTGCAAAAATAAAAAGCGCTATGCTGATGGTTCTTTTTATCTGTTCCTCTATCTGCAAAGAGATCTTTAAAATAATATCATCTATTTTTTTGCTGTAAATTTTAAAAGTGGTTTTTGCTATATCATAAGATGTCCGAAATTCATCCAGCTCCTTTTCCAAATTCTCTTTTTCTTTTAAAAGTTTTTCATCCTTGGTAAAACCAAACAGATGAAAGAGTATGGATTTTTTCTCCTCAAGCTCTTTTATAGTAGTTTCCAAACTGGATAATTTTCTCTCATAAGCACTCTTTTTCTGCTTAATCTGTTTAATATACGAAAAAGCGGAAAAAATT
>CAYVDJ010000020.1:0-29599 GCA_964450755.1 uncultured Campylobacterales bacterium | reverse complement strand
GCTTTTCATATCCTGCGCCCCTCTTGCATAAACAAAACCGTTTTTTTCAACAGGTTCAAACGGATCACTCTGCCAACCCTCACCCGGAGGAACAACATCTATATGCCCCGCAAAACACAGATGAGGACCGCTTGAGAATTTCTTGTATAAAAAGAGATTTTTCACATCCTCTTTGTCTATCTCGATAACATGAAAATCATCCAGGTACTCTTTTATAAATTCAAACGCTCCGTCATCATTTGGAGTAATGGATTTAAAAGATAAAAGTTTGAAAAAAAGTTCTTTTGTAGTCACTGCAAAACCTTTTTATTTTATTACTATGTATTTTAGTCTAATTTAGATTATGTTTAATAGATAAAAAGTTTTTAAATGAGTTTTTTCTAAAAATTATTTCTTTTCGTAAACCCTCTTTGTCTGTTACAACAAAAACGAGAGGAAATAATTGAAATCATACTTCCAAGGAGTTTTGGATATTTATCAAAATTTACAACATCTCATAATCGATATCAAAAGAGAACTGAGGAAAATTTTTATACAGCAGAGTTTCTATCTTCTGCAAATACAAAAGAGCTGATTTTTCATCAGGGGAGACAAAAACTACTGCCAAAGCCGCCTCTTTTGGATACTCTGAACTTATATCCAAAACGGAAAGATTATATCTTTTCAGTTTCTCTTTCAAAGAGTTCAAAACTGCCCTTCTGCCTTTTAAACCTTCGACAAAAGGAAGTTCAAACTCTATGATTGCATTTGTTATAATCATCTATATATAGTTTTGTACCCATCTTACCAGACTTGAAGCATCCATAACACCTGATTTTCTGTCTGCCTCCATACCGTTTTTAAAGATGATGATCGTGGGAATACCTCTTATGGCATATCGTGCGGCTATAACCTGGTTTGACTCGGTATCTACTTTGGCAAATCGTGCTTTTAGGGGAAAGCTTTTTGCTGCAGCTTCAAAATTTGGCGCCATCATCTGACACGGACCGCACCATGTAGCCCAAAAATCAACAACAACGGGAATATCACTGTTTGTTATGAGATGATCAAAACTGTTTTGATCCAAAGAGACGGGTTTTGTATCCAAAAGAGAGTGTTTGCATCTTCCGCAGTTTGCCTTTTTAAGCTCTTTATTGGCAGGAATGGCATTAACAGCACCGCAGCTTGGACATACTGTTTTTATTTTATCCATTTGCTATCTCCTTCTTTTGAAAAATTTATTTTAAGATTATAGCATATTTGAGATTTTACAGATTTTGCAACAGAGGTTGGTTAGTGATAAAGATAGGAGATTCTAACCTCTCTTTATATCAAAAAAGAGTGAGATTTTCTCCAGTATAATATTTTGTTCCTGAATTTTCTGCTCTAGTTTTTGGATTTTCAAAGAGTTGTTTAGAGATTTCAGATCAAGTTTTGTTTTCATTCCCGCTTTTACTTCCAAATCTGTAAAATCATACAACTCATCATATAATTTTATCATACGCTTTGCAACTTTGATCTTTTCTTTGTAATCTTTTATATTGAAAAGATGTTTGTCATACTCATATTCCAGCTCTTTTTGTCTGTCCGTTTTGGCAAGTTTGCTCTGAAGATATGCTATTTTACTAGACTCTATATCATTTTTGCTGTTATAGTTAAGAGGCATGGAAAGTTTTATGCCATAAGAGTATTCATCCGACTCATAGTTTTGAAAATTTCCTTCGATTTTACTGTAACCGTAAGAGCCGTTTAGAACTACTTTTGGAAGATAGGATGATTTTACAGCTTTGTATTTTGCCAGATCGCTTTTTATCTGTTTGTCAAAACGAAGCAGTTGCAGATGGGAAGAGAGATAGGATTTTTTATCTACAAGCGGAATTTTTGGAATCCGTAATCTTTTGATATTTTTTTCTCCCACGATCTTTTTCAGTTCGTAATATTCGTTTCTCAAAAGATTTTGAATATTTATAAGAGATGTCCTTGCATTGTCGCTCTCAATCGTTACGCGGTTGAGTTCGCTGATATCGGCATCTCCCGCTTTGTAACGCTCTTTTACGATCTCCACATCAATTTCACGGTTTTTCAGTATAAGTTTTGACTGTTTCAGTTTAAGTTCATCTCTTTTTATTTTTGTTTTTAAACTGTATATCTGTTTTAGATCAGCCGCCTCTTCGAGATCGATTCCCAGTTTTTGAACCTCTTTGAAAGCTTTTGCATAATCAATTGCATACCATATCCCTCCGCTTCTGAAAATATCCTGATTTAGGCTTATTTTGGCGGTTGTTGCTCTGCTATCCATATCGTTTGCGCTTACACTTCTGTTTTTTGAAACAGAGATATTCAAAGGTGATATCCAGCTGTTTTTCAGTTTGTCGGCATCTGCTTTTAACTTTTGGCGTTTTAGTTCCAAAATCTTCTCTTTTTCATAAGAGAGAGGAGAATCTGCCATCACAAAAGAGCAGATAAGAAGAAAAAGAGTCAATTTTCTCATTTTTTATCCCCTATCTCAACCGTTACGATCTTTCCAAACAGTGCGGGTTTTTGTTTTACAAGTTCAACTCTGTAAGATGAGATATATTTCTCATCGGTTGTCAAAGCAACTTTTTGAATTTTATAACCGTGATCCTCTCTACCGTCTATCAGGATTTTTTTATTTTTTATATTCTCTTTGTCTTTTGCATCAAGATAGAGGATGATACGACTTGCGCTTGTATCTTCTATATCCATCAGTTTCATTCCGGGCATAACAAAAGTTCCCTCTTTTACATAAAGCTTTTTTAGATATCTGTTTTTCAGACTGATCTCTTTTTTGTTTATGATGTCTTGAAGTTTTGCGATAGCGTTTAAAAGGTCTCGTTTTTGGATTTGGAGGTTTAGAAGTTCGCTTTTGTATCTCTCTTTTGCAAAGATACTCTTTCCTTTTAGATTTTTTATGCGTTCAAACTGATCTTTTTTGATTTTTATCTCATTTTCTAAAAATCTCAGCTTCATTTTGCTGTTGGCAAGTTCTTTTGATTCCAAATCGTGATCAATTATCAAAACTTTTTTGTTTAGAAGTTTCAGCTCGTCTTTTTGGTCAAGTTTTATGATTTTACCCGAAACTTCCGAAGATATGGTTGTTTTTTCATAAGGCTCTATTTTGGCTTTGTAAATCCCCGCCATTATCGGCAAAGACAGAATAAGGGCTAATGCTATTTTTCTCATCGGTCGCTCCTTGAAGGTTTTATTTTATTGACTACGGCGTAGAGTGCGGGAAGATATATGAGATTCAGTATCGTACCCCATAAAAGTCCAAATCCCAAAGATATGGCGATAGGCTGCAAAATAACCGCCTGTCCGGTTGCATAAAAGATCAGCGTAAAGAGTCCCAAAAATGTCGTGATAGATGTGATAAGGATGGGTCTTAGTCTGAGTTTTGCTCTCTCATAAAATGTCTCTGCCTCGTGAGTGCCGTGAAGAAAATCAAGCATGATAATTCCGTCATTTATCACAACTCCTGCAAGTCCCAACAATCCTATGACCGAAGGCATGGAGAGATTTACACCCAAAAGTTTATGTCCAAGAAGCGCTCCTAACATCGAAAAAGGGATAACAGACATAACCATCAGGGCGTATCTGATTTTTGAAAAAATAAACAAAAGCGTGATCAAAATCAAAAACAAAGCGATCACCACCGCACTTTGCATATCTTTTTTCAGCTGCTGGTTTTTCTCATTTTCACCAAGCAGATCAACGCTGATTCCCTCTTTTTTTATCTGTTGAATGGTTGATTCGATCTCGCTTAAGACTTCCGGTGCCGTAATTTTCTTTTTATCGAGATTTGCAAAAACACTTTTGACAACTTTGCCGTCTCTTTTTTCTATCTTTTCATACTCTCTTGATTTGACGATATCAACCACATCGGTCAATTTGACTATCTTGCCAAAAGGCGTTGGGATCTCAAAATTTAAAAGCGTATCAAGATCGTCTTTGTAAAGCGCTCTTGTTTTGATCTCCATAACACCGCTTTCGTTGAATGTCATCGCTTTTTTACTGTCAAGAAAGTATCTTGAAACCTCTCTTGCTATCATAGCTTCGGAGAGTCCGAGTTTTTCTCCGTATCGGTTTATTTTTAGTTTGTACTCTTTTTTTCCAAGCTTTGCATTATCACTTACATCTTTTACATATTGGATACTTTTTAGTTTTTCTTCTAACAGTTTAACGGCAGACAAAATCTTTTTGCTCTCTTTTCCGTTTAGATTGATCTGTATATCACTTTTTATAAGACCCGGTTTATCCTCCATAACTCCAAGCTCTTCAAGATGATATTTTTTCTTAAGAGGCGCCAATTCCTTATTTAATATTTTTGCCATATCGTAAGTGTGTTTATCTCTGATTTTTTGGGGATCATCAAAATCAAAAGTAAAATTTAAAATGGGATTGATATAGGCATTGATAAAACTTTGGGGTTTC
The DNA here is from genome assembly GCA_964450755.1 of uncultured Campylobacterales bacterium. Lineage (GTDB taxonomy): Bacteria > Campylobacterota > Campylobacteria > Campylobacterales > JAADDG01 > JAADDG01. The sequence goes on along the minus strand of CAYVDJ010000020.1, from coordinate 25,168 downwards.
ATATCGTAAAGCTCCAAAGTTATATAGATCATATTGTCGCCCTTTTCATTTTCACCCGCCAGTGAACGGCGGGAACCTATGATGGTGGAGGTGGCTTTTAGGGCATATTTGTCTTTGTGTTTTAGGATATGTTTTTCTATCTCTTTTGCGATCTGCCGTGATTTTTCTATCGGAGTGTTGATATCGGCTTTTGCGCTTACATAAAGGTAGTTACCGTCAAAACTCGGAAAGAAATTAAAGTGCATGGTTTTTATGATCATAACTGTAAGAAGAGGGATCAAAACCAAAAATGTAACCAAAAAGATATATTTGTATCTGATCATTTTATGAAGAAGATTTTCATAAAGATTTTGCAAAGGAGTCCAGTCCATAAAATTTTTCTGTTTTTTCAATATCTCTTCACTGTGAAGAGGGAGAAAAATAAAACTCTCTATCAAAGAGCCTATCAAGATCATAATCACCGCAATCGGAATCAAAATGATGAAATTTTTGATCTCTCCGCTCATCATAAAAAGAGGCAAAAATGCCGCAATAGTCGTCAGTGTCGCCAACGATACAGGCAAAATCATCTCTTTTGTGCCTTTTAAGACGGCTTCATGTTTGGGTATGCCTTCATTGATATATCTTTGTATGTTTTCCGCCACAACGATAGCATCATCAACAACGATACCGATAACGATCAAACCTCCAAGAAGAGAGACGATATTTACAGAATAACCCGTATAATAAATAAAGATAAGACCTATCGCAAAAGAGACCGGAATACCCATCGTTACAACCAAGGCAATCCTGAAATTAATCAAAATCGCCATTGACAAAAAAACCAAAATAAGACCGAACATCAGATTTGATATAACGGTATTCAGTCTGTCTTTGACCGGTTTTGAGGTATCTTGATAAAAATCAAAAAAGATATCAGGATACCTTTGTGAAAGTTCATTTTTTGCAAATATGCGAAGTTCTTCTGAAAGTTTTATCGCATTTCCTTCCGCTCCTTTTGAGATTACTAAAGTGATGTTTTTACGACCGTTAAATGTGGAGAGGGTTTTATCCTGCGGATATGTTATCTCTATTTTTGCGATATTTCCGAGTCTTATCTCTTTGCCATCTACTTTTATCAAAGTCTCTTCCCACCCCTTTTGATCCTCTTTTCCGTGTGTAGTGGAGAGAAATATATAATTTCCGCTTTGCTCTATATCTCCCACCGGATAGATATAGGAGAGAGAGGAGACAGTCTGCGCTACAAGAGAGGGATCAAGCCCGTATGCCTTGATCGCTTTTGTATCCAGACGCACTGAGATCTCCTCGTCGGCATCTCCATATATCTTTACTTCACTGATAAACGGGTTTCTGGCTATTTTTGATTTTATCTCTTTTGCCTTCTCTATAAGTTCTCCTTTGGAGAGTTTGTCACTAGAGAGAGAAAGGCTCATAAGAGGTCTGTTGTGAGTAAGCAACTGTGCAATCGGTTCAACCATATCGGGAGGGAGATATTGTCTTGTTTTGGCAATGGCATCTTTGGCTTTGTTAAGAGCATCTATCTTGTCTGTGCTTTGCGTCAAACTAAGAACGATTGTAAAAGTCCCCGGTCGTATAACGGTTTCTATCTTTTCTATACCGTTTATGTTTCCAAGCTCATCCTCTATATCCCGTACAGCCATTTTATCGAGATTTTCAGCACTTGTTCCCCCATATCCTCCGCTGATCATAATTTTATCCAAAGCTATTTCCGGAAACAGCTCTTTTGGAATGTTTATGTAGGAATTGACTCCCAAAAGAAGGATAAAAAAGAGAAGAACATAATTTAGCCGTTTGTTTTTGATAAAATATTTGATAATAGACATCATTTATTTATCCTTGAGAATAGAGAGAATCATCTGATGAAGCATTTTGGCATAGGTTTGAATATCATACTGTGGACAGGGCGGATGATCTTTTGCTCTGTTTTGCTTAAATTTTTCTCTTATGGAAGAGGAGATGATATAGTGATTTGCAGCACCTATCAAAACATCAAGAATCATAAAAGGATCAACTTCTCTAAACTGTTTTAGAGATATACCTTTGTTGATAATCGTGATAAGAACATTTGCTATTTCGATTATCAGAGCAAAAACATCTTTTGGGATATTGACTCCTCCGTCAAGTATCTCTCTGCTCATCAGTTCCACAAGAGTTTTCTCTCTTTGAAGCATCGTAACAATATAGAGTTTAAGCTGTGAAGTAGGATCCGACTCTGTATCAATAGTTTGATGAAGCGTTGTAACAAGTTTGCCAAATTTATATTTTAAAGCCGCTTCAAAAATTTCCTGTTTACCTTTATAGTAGTAATATAGTGTTGCCTTGTTGATCCCCGCCTCTTTGGCAAGAGCATCAACCCTGACCCCTTCAAAACCATGTTTTGCAAAGAGAGAAATTGCACTTTCTATAATCTTTATCTGTGTTTGAGTCATATTTTTTACTTTCATACCAACTGTTTGGTTGAATTATACCGACTGTTTGGTTAATATGTCAAGCTTTTTGGCTCATCAGCATAACTGAAAACCCAATGCCATTTCCTTAAGCAAAGTATATTTTGCAAATAACCTAAATTCAGGGTTTTTTGGAGACAGTATTTCAGCCTTGCCCTTGGCAGTGCTGAAATATTGTTTCCAGATTTCTTCCAAAAAACAGTTAAATATACAAAAGTAAAAATATTCCAAAAAGTATGCGATAGATGCCAAAAGGAACGAAAGTAAAGCGGGATAGAAATTCTATGAAAAGTTTTATCGTTATATAGGCTACTATAAATGCTGTTACAAATCCTACCGCCAAAACAACTCCATTGTCAAAATTGAACTCGTGATAATGTTTTAAGATATCATATCCGGTAACTGCCGCCATAACGGGTATGGCAAGTAAAAATGAGAACTCCGCAGAAGCTTTTCTGCTAAGATGAGAAAGCATACCGCCGATGATCGTAGAACCGGCTCTTGAAGTGCCGGGGATTAGGGAAAAGCATTGGGCTATACCGATGATCAGAGCCTGTTTGTAACTGACCTCTTCCACTTCCTGTACGAAATGATCCTTCTCCTTATAAAAATATTCCACTATCAAAAAAACAATTCCGCCTATGATAAACATCCATGCGACAACTTCTATGCTAAAAAGAGCCTTAACCTGTTTGCTGAACAAAAAGCCCATCGCCCCGATAGGTATAAAAGCCAAGATAAGTTTCTTCCACAAATCAAACTCTTTAAATACTTTATCTTTATAGAGCAGTACAACAGCCAAAATAGCCGCAAACTGTATGATGACTTCAAAGCTTTTTTGCACACTGTCTTGTTCCAAACCCATCATGGCACTTGCCACTATCATATGACCGGTTGAGGAGATGGGTAAAAACTCAGTAAAACCCTCTATGATACCTATGATTACCGCTTGAAATATATCCATAAAAATTCCTTATATCAGATCTGCAAATTCATCTTCTTTTGAAGATTTGTTAAGATAGTTATCTATATTTTTGATAAGATTTTTTTTGTCGATCTTGTATCCGCCTCCGTTATACAAACTGCCCTCAAGAGCTACAACTATCTCTTTTATCTCTTTTGATCTATCGACATAAGGCAAAAGAATTTTTAACAACTCTTTATCATTTTTCGCATATTTGATCTTTTTTTGTATAGAGGTCTCTTTTGTTTTTGGTTTGAAGTTGAAATTTTTGAGCAAAAAGCCTATAAGCAGTCCCATTATAAAAGTAATAAATGCCAAAATATACAGTCTGTTAAAAGAGTCCATTTTAACCTCTTCTCCTTTTTTTATCTCTTTTTGCTCGGCTTTTTGAAGTTTGGGTTCCTCTTTGGATACTTTGCCTTTGATATTTACATATACAGGTTCGCTTTTTAAAGTTACAACTTTTCTTTTGTCTTTATCAAAATATGAAAACTCAAGAGAGGGGATCACAAAACTCTCTTCTGACACTATGGCAAATTTCTGTATAAACTCACCACCGTATCCTTCAGATCTCAAAGATACTTTTTTTACAGCCTTGTCACTGTAAACCGCCGCATTGTTGATCTCTATCGTATAGTTGTCTATATCGTCGATATTGCCCTCTCCTTTGATGGATATCGTCATATTTACAGGAGAATTGGCATCTGCTTCCCTTTTGTCAACCGCTACATCAAAAGTAAATTTTCCGTAAACTTTTATATCATTTGGCAGAGGTTTGACATCTATATCAAGAGTATTTGAAAATATCTTCTTCCATTTGATACGGTTAAAAAGTATATTAAATATCCCCTCTCCCCTTGCCGGTAAACCTATATTCAAAACAGCTTCGTTTATATGAAGTTTACCCCCTTTTTGGGCAAAAAGCATATACTCTATCTTTTGAACAACATAACTTCCGGTTATCTCCTTGTTTGAACGCCTCAACTCTTTTTTCCAAAAGTTATCAAAAGTCGGAGGAGTAAACTCAAGATCCTGAATATCAACACCTATCTTTTTTCTGAAAATGATACTCAGATGTATAGGTTCTCCCACATAGACATCTTTTTTGTCTATATACATATCCAGCGTAAAAGGAGGCATTGAAGATGGGGATTCTTTTTTTACATCTATCTCTATGGGCTTTGTTTTTTCGGTTTTTCCGTCTGTCAAAACCTCATAAGAGGGAATTGTTACACTCTTTAGAGGAGTAAAGGTGTAATATTTTGATACGGATTTATTAATTTTGCCGTTTTTGGTTATGATGTTGTTTGATAACGAAACAGCCTCTATCTTAAAATCCCCTATTTTGTCTATAACCGGAAATTTCACATCCCCGCCACTTGCCGTAATCGTCAAAGTAACGCTCTCTCCCTTTAAAATATGCTTTTTATCGACTTTTGTTTCAAGGGCAAAAAGGATTTGTATCGATAACAAAAATATCAGTAAATATCTACCAGGGTTTTTCATCTCTTTTTTTCTCTTTGTCTGTTTTTAGTTCCAAAGGAAGAGTTTTGGGCTTTTTCTTCTCAAGCAGTCTCTCCCATTTCTTCTCTTCCATATCGCTTATGGGAGTTCTTTTTTGTTTTTTGTTTTTTTGCTTCTGTTTCTCTTTTTGACTTTTGGCACTTGCACTCTTTTTATTCTCTTTTGACTCTTTGTTTTTGCCTTTGTTTTTTCTGTTTTGCTGTTTGTTTCCCTTTTTTTGATCCTGCTTTTTCTTATCTTTCTTCTGTTTTTTACTCTTCTTTTTACTCTCTTTTTCCTCTTGCTGTCTCTTTTGCTTTTTCAGCTTCTTTGCAAGTTTGAGGTTATACTCCAGATCATCATCCGTGCCGTACTCTTTTGCCTTTTCATACATTTTGATAGCATTTTCGATATCCCTACTTTTAAAATATGCGTTTCCTTCGTTGTAATATCTTTTAAAATTCAGCTCTTTATCATCGCTCTTTATCATCTCATAGGCTTCTATCGCCTTTTTGTACTCTTTTTGCTTATAATAACTGTTGCCAAGATCATAATAACTCTGCGAACTCTCTTTTGACTCGGCAACTTTTTCAAAATAGTATCCGGCTCTGTGATAATTGCCTTTTTCATAAGCCTCTTTAGCCTTTTTGATATTGAAAAAATCAACGATATTGGAGTTTGCGTCGGTATTGAAAAAGAGAGCAGCTATAAACAAAACCGCTGTTTTTTTACCCCTTGAGGGAAGAGAGCTAAATGCAAAAAGCATAAAAAGAAGAGCCAACGCAAGAGGATAGTAAAAAAGTTCCCGGTAATCTTTTATCTTTCTGCTTTTTAATCTGTTTGCCTTAAACTTCTCTCTTATATCTTTTATGACAAGATCAATATCTTTGTCTTTGTAGGTTCCTTTTATAAAAGCTCCACCGCTTTTAATCGCAAGTTCTCTTATATTTTCGTTAAGTCTGCTGATAACGATATTTTGGTTTTTATCTTTTAAAACTTTCCCGTTTACATTTACAGCAGCACCCTTTTCGGTAGCAGTGGCATAGATATAGACACTAAGATCCGTTTTTTTCGCCTCTTTTGTTTCTTCGGAGAAATCTTTATCATCTCCTCCGTCCGTAAAAACAACCAAAATCTTATACTTTGAATCTTTTAAAAACTTTTTGGATATCTCAACAGGCAGCATCAGGTCGGTTCCGCCACTGCTGATAGAATCAAAAGAGAGATTGTTTACAAGATATTTTACTGTTTCAAAATCATTTGTCATAGGAGAGACCATAAAGATATTTGAACTAAAAGCCACAACTCCCACATTGGCTTCGGGAAATTTATCCAAAAATCTGAAAAATTTTCTTTTGGCAAATTCAAATCTATCGGGATAGAGATCATTTGCTCTCATAGAATTGGATACATCAATAGCAACCAAAACATCTATCGTTTTTGTCTCCACTTTCACTGAACCTTTTTGCACAACCGGTCTTGCAAGAGCAAGAATCATCAAAAGAAGAGCCGTAAAAAGCATGATATTCCGCCCCACTCTGCCAAGTCCCCCGCCTTCATAGCGTATCTTTTTCAAGATCGCCGGATCAAAAAAATTATTCAGTTTATTGCTGTTGGTAACGATCAGATAAAAAAGCACAAAAGAGGGAAGAAGCATAAAAAGCAGATAATCGGGATTTAAAAAACTCATGCCACGCCTCTTTTGTTGATAAGATAGATATAAAAAAGCAAAAAGAGTACCGACAAAAAGAGAGGCAGTTCATACAGATACTCTTTTTTGACAAATTTATTGCTTTTTATCTCACTTTTTTCAAGTTTGTCGATCTTATCGTAAATCTCTTTTAGAGTCTCTTTGTTTTGGGCATTAAAAAAGACTCCTCCTGTCTCTTTTGCAATGCTTCTTAACTCTATCTCATTAAAATCATCCTCTTCTCCGATACCTATCGTATAAACTTTGACTTTGTACTTTTTAAGACTCTTTATCGCCACTTCAAGAGGGATATTATCTCCCCTGCTCTTTCCGTCGGTTAGAAATATGGCTATTTTTGTTTTTGCATCGGTTTTTGAAAAAAGTTTGGCACTTTGAAAAAGCGCTTCGTTGATAACGGTATAGTTTGGTCCTGCTATTCCGGCATAAAGAGAATTTATGATCTGAGTCAAAATATCACTGTCATAAGTCAAAGGAGCTGCCGTATAGGCAAAATTGCCAAATACCACCAAGCCTATCAAATCGCTTCTTCTTTTTCGTATAAATTTTACAGAAAGCTCTTTTGCTATGTCAAATTTGCTTTTGGGCTGATTTGGATCACTTGAAAAGGGATATCTCATAGAACCACTCGCATCCAAAACCAGACAAAGAGCATATCCCTCTTTTTTGGCTATATCAAATTTATCCTCTTTAACCGGAGAAGCCAGAGAAACAACAGCCAAAATAATTGCCGTCCATTTCAAAGCGGTGATAAAACGGCTCTTTTTATATCCCTCTTCAAAAAAGATTTCGGCATTTGGAAAAAAGATGGCTTCACTCTTCTCTTTGCAAAAATAAAAGCAGAGCAAAAAGAGAGGAATAACCAAAAAAACATAGGGATATTCAAAAGTTATACTATTCATCCACAGCCTCTATAAAGAGATAGTAGTATCTTATAACTCTTCTTGCTATTTTATCATCAATCTCTTTTTTATATTTGTACTTTTCCAAAAGCAAAATCAACTCATCATATATTTTTTGACTCTTGTCATCGCAAATCAGATATCTTCCGTATCTTGTTATATCATAAGCGGCTCTTTTGGGGTTTTCAAAATCAACCTCTTTCAGCTTTTTAAAAACAGCCTTTTTTAACATTCTTTTTCTGTCATGAAAAAATTTATATATAAGATTGTATAAAAAAACAATCAACGCTATTAGGATTATCCCCGCAAAAAAGAGTACCAGATAGATGGAAAAATCGGGAATATCAACGATGGGTTTTATATCTCTTATCTGAGGCATATCATTTTCCGATAAAAAGTTTGGAAAGTTTTACAAAAGGCTCTTCATTTGTATATATCTTTGTAAAACGGATACGGTTTTTTCTAAAGTGGGTGTAGAGTTCATGATCGTTTTTGTAAATTTTATTTTTATAGTTTTTTACGGCTCTGTTGTTTAGATCTATATTTGACTGCATCAGACTTTTTGGATCTATCAGATTGATAAATCCGAGTGAAGGGGGATTTTCCTCCAATGGATCTCTTACTATCAAAGCTATAATTTCATGCTTTTTTGAAAGAAGTCTAAAATCCACGGGAGTAAAAAAATCTCCTATCAAAAATATGATCGATTTTCTTTTGACCCTCTCAAAAAGATATGAAGTCAGTTTTTTTATATCGATTTTTTCTCCGATTGGATTGAAATTCAGGATATTTTCTACAGCTTTTCTGACACCGAAAAACTGCTTTGTGGCTCTTGTGCTTGTTTTAAGAGAATCGGTAAAGATCATCGAACTGAACATATCGGAATTTTTGATTGTAGAAAAAGCAACCAATGCGGCAATTTGGGCTATGAGGTCTTGCTTTAGAATCTTTTGTCCAAAATGAACACTTCCTGAAAGCATCGAAACGATAACGATATTTAGCTCTCTTTCTTCTTTGTAGATTTTTATATAGGGTTTTTGCATCTTGGCACTGACATACCAGTCGATCTTTTTTACATCATCACCGTATTGATACTCTCTAAGTTCTACAAACTCAAGCCCTTCACCCTGAAACAAAGAGGGATTATTCCCTGCGATCTCGCTAAAAACCTGCCTTTTGGTTTTTATCAGTATCTTTTTGAGTCTGCTCAAGGAATAGGTACCGCCTCAAGAACTTTCTCTAAAATATAATCAGCATCAATTCCTTCCGCTTCGGCTTCATAACTCAAGATTATACGGTGTCTCAAAACACTTTTGACCATTATCGCAATATCAATGGGAGTTACATAATCCCTGTCTCTCATATATGCCAGTGCCTTTGAGCTTTTGTAAAGATCTATCGTTCCTCTGGGACTTGCGCCGTATTGGATATAGTCTTCTATCTCATCCAAACCGTATTTGGCGCTTTGTCTTGTTGCAAAAATGATATCTACGATATATTTTTCCACTTCGGGATCTATATAAACTTTTTTTGCCTCTTCTTTTAGGATATTTAGTTCCTGCTGGTTTGCAACCGTTTGGATTTTGTCCGCTTCTCCCTCATTTGCTATTCTTCTTGCTATCTGTATCTCTTCCTCTTTTGTGTTATAGCCGACAATAAGCTTTAACATAAATCTGTCAAGCTGGGCTTCGGGAAGATTGTATGCACCCTCCTGTTCTACGGGATTTTGTGTGGCAAGTGTCAAAAAAGGTCTTTGTATCTTAAAACTCTCTTCCCCTATCGTTACCTGCCTCTCCTGCATTACCTCCAAAAGCGCACTCTGAACTTTTGCCGGAGCTCTGTTTATCTCGTCAGCCAAAAGAAGATTGGTAAAAACGGGACCTTTTTTGATTTTAAATTCATTGTTTTTAGGATCGTAAATTTCCGTTCCGATGATGTCGCTTGGAAGAAGATCTGGAGTGAACTGAACTCTTTTAAATTTCAGACCAAGAGCCTTTGAAAGAGCATTTACAGTTGTCGTTTTGGCAAGTCCGGGAACTCCTTCCAAAAGGACATGCCCTTCACATAAAAGACCTATCAAAAGTCCGTCGATCATCTCATCCTGACCGACTATGACCTTTCTTACTTCGTTTTTTATCTCTTCTAATTTTTCTCTCATCATAAACCCCGCTTTAAAATAGTCTGTTTAAAGGGGCTTACCTGCAAAATGAACTAATGCGCTTCCCCATGTAAGTCCGCCTCCAAAAGTATCCAGAAGCATTAAATCACCCTTTTTCAGTTTTCCGCTCTCATACCAATCATTCATTGCCATAGGGATAGAAGCCGCCGAAGTATTGCCGTATTTTGCAACTGTCAAAACGGTTTTTTCCACAGGAAATTTCATCTTGTTTCTGACTGCTTCAATAATTCTGTAATTTGCCTGATGAGGTATGAAATAATCTATATCTTCACTTGTAAGATCGTTCTCTTTTAAAATTTCTAAAACATCACTGGTTAAAGTTTTTACAGCCAGTTTGAAAGTTTCGTTTCCTTTCATCTTTATAAAATTTTGATGCTCTTTTAAAACCTCTTCGCTGCAAGGATATTTGGAACCGCATCCGGGAGTTATCAAAAAGTCTTTGTATGTTCCGTCAGCTGAAGTTTTGATATCCAAAATAGACTCTTTTTTGTCTTCCGTTGCCGAAATTACCGCTGCCCCCGCTCCGTCTCCAAAAAGCACACAGGTAGTTCTGTCACTGTAATCAACTATACTGCTTAACTTTTCCGCACCTATGATCAAAATATTTTTGTGCATTTTTGATTCTATAAATGATTTTGCAATGGAAAGAGCATAGACAAATCCGCTGCAAGCCGCACTGATATCAAATGCCATTATATTCTTTATACCGAGTTTATCCGCTATCAGACAGGCTGTCGAAGGCATACAGAGATGATCGGGACTTATCGTCGCACAGATGATTGCATCTATGGAGTCTTTATCAAGTGATGATCTCTGTATAGCCGTTTCAGCCGCTTTGGCTGCCAAATCGCTTGTGGCTTCATCATCAGCCGCAATATATCTACTTTCAATGCCGGTTCGTTTCTTTATCCACTCATCGGTCGTATCGACCATTTTTTCAAAATCATGATTGGTTAATTTTTTTTGAGGGATATAGGCTCCGACCGATTTTAAAGCAGCATACACTGTAATTCCTTTTTATTTATTTTTGAAAGAGGCCAGCTTCTTTTCTATATCTTTATTGATATTGGAATCAACAAAATTTATAGCTTGAAATATAGCGTTTTTGATCGCTTTTGAGTTACTTTTGCCATGACCTATAATCGTACACCCTTTTACTCCCAAAAGAGGCGCTCCGCCATATTCGGCATAATCCACCTGTTTTTTCAGGATTCTAAAAACTCTCAGCATCAAAAGAGAACCGGCGATGGCAATAGGTGATTTTTTAACATTGCTTTTAATAAGTTTTCTTATAGAATCGGCAACACCTTCACTGGTTTTTAGAAGTATATTTCCCACAAAACCGTCACAAACGATAACATCCACACTACCGTCAAATATATTGTTTCCTTCGACATTGCCTACGAAAAAATCCTGATCTTTTAAAAGTGCAAAAGCCTCTTTGGTAATCTCATTGCCTTTTGATTTCTCTTCACCGTTTGAAAGAAGTCCGACTTTGGGTCGTCTTATCTTTAAAACATCTTTTGCATAGGCTTCTCCCATCACGGCAAACTGGAAAAGATGCTCGGCTTTGCAATCGACATTTGCACCTACATCAAGAACCAAACTCCTCCCGCCCTTTGCAGTGGGCATCAATGTTGCGATAGCAGGTCTTGAGATACCTTTAATCCTTCCTATCCTCAAAGTGGAAAGGCTCATGGTAGCACCGCTGTGACCGGCAGAAACAACTGCATCGGCTTTGCCTTCTCTAACCAAATCCACAGCTTTATAGATACTGCTCTCTTTTCTTTTTAGAGCATCAGTTGCGCTTTCATCCATGCGAAAAACATCGTTACATTCCACTATTTCTATATACTTTCTCAGTTTCAGAGGAATCAAAGGTAAAATTTCAGAGGAATTTCCTATCAGAACAGCTTTAAATTTTTTTGTTTTTAAGGCTTTTACCGTTCCTTCTACGATAGGCTTCGCTCCAAAATCGCCCCCTAAAGCGTCAATAGCTACCCTTCTCATTATTTGGAGTTATACTCTCCGGTATATTTGTTTACACGATGAGGCATTCTCCATGTCCCGTCACTGTCTTTTACCGGTGTAGGCAAAGACAATTTATAATGCGTTCTTCTTTTTGCCGCTCTTGTTTTACTTACTCTTCTCTTTGGTACTGCCATAATTTATTCTCCTTGTTGTTTACATTTTTCACAATAGTGATACTCATTTTTGTAAAGCTCTATTTCGCTTTTTATAATTTCATCAAAATCTATAATCGAATCAATACATTCAATCGTATTGAAAAAATCTTCATCTTTTTGTTCGGTTATACCGTCAACTATTCTAAGTTCTATCTCTTCATCAAAAGGAAGAGAAAACTCCTTTGCACATCTGTCACAGATATGAGAGATAAAACCGCTGAACTTTCCTCTGCATTTTACCGTTTTTTGATCTGTTTTTTCAAATATTCCGTCAAATTTCAGATCATTTTGTAAATAATTTATTGTTGAACTGTTAAAAGAAACCTTTTTGAACTCTATCTTCATTAAATCTTATAAAATTTCTATTTTGCTGAAGAAGAAATCTATCTCAATCTTTGCATTTTCCAAAGAATCGCTTCCGTGAACGGCATTTGCATCGATACTTTCAGCAAAATCGGCTCTGATAGTTCCTTTGGCAGCCTCTTTTGGATTCGTAGCACCCATCAGTTCTCTGTTTTTTGCTACGGCATTTTCACCTTCAAGAACCATAACTACTACAGGTCCGCTTGTCATGAACTCTACTAGTTCACCAAAAAAAGGTCTTTCTCTATGTACTGCATAGAAATCTCCGGCAATTTTATCAGTTAATTGCAATTTTTTTATTGCCGCTATTCTTAAACCGTTTGATTCAAATCTGTCTATAATTTTTCCTATTACACCTTTGCCAACTGCATCAGGTTTAATAATGGAGAGTGTCTGTTGCATAAAATAATACTCCTGAACATATAATAATGAGAATTAAGGGTGGAATTATATCAGATGTTTTCTATATTGAAGATAAAATTTATAAAAGTTTTTAAAAAAGAAGAGAAGATGAAGTCATCTTCTCTTTCAAAAGAGGCTTATTCTACAACCGGTTCTCCGACTTCACCTCTGTCGTCTTTACATGTCTGTCCCTCTTTGCACTCATCCCAAACTATACAGCCTTCAGTAGGACAAGCTTCCGCACATGCAGGTTCATCATGATAACTAACACACTCTACACATTTGTCGGCATATACATAATATATCTCTTCTCCTGTTGGATTATCCTCGTCATCAACGATTGCTTCAACCGGACACTCATCTATACACGCCCCACAGTTTATGCAGATATCAGTAATTTTTACTGCCATATTTTCTCCTTCTTTTAAGATTGAATATTACACAAAAGAATATAACAAAATAAAAATAAAATGGGCATTAAAATTTATAACATTTATCCATTCTCATAAAAAGAATAGATAAAATGACACTATTTTACAACCCGAAATAGGCTCTAATCTCTCCCGCTTTATCAGTTTTTTCCCAACTAAATTCATCAAGTTCTCTTCCAAAATGCCCGTATGCCGCCGTTTTCCTATATATAGGTCTTAACAGATCCAAACTCTCTATAATACCTTTTGGAGTAAGCTTAAAGATCTTTTTAACCATATCCTCTATCTTGGCTTCATCCACTTTTGCAGTTCCATGGGTATTTACCAAAACAGAAACCGGTTCAACCACACCTATCGCATAGGCTATCTGTATGGTTGCCTTATCACAAATTCCACTTGCTACAAGATTTTTGGCTATATATCTTCCCATATAAGCACCGCTTCTATCTACTTTTGTAGGATCTTTACCGCTGAATGCTCCTCCTCCGTGAGGGCAACTTCCACCGTAGGTATCAACAATAATTTTTCTTCCGGTAAGCCCGGCATCTCCCTGAGGACCTCCCACTACAAATCTACCTGTCGGGTTGATATGATATTTTATATTACTGCTGTCGATATCTTCAGGAATACATTTAAGCACAATCTCCTCTATCACCGCATCTTTTAACTTTGTATAAGGAACATCGGGAGAATGTTGGGTTGATATAACTATCGTATCTATCGCTTTTGGAATACCGTTTTCATATTTTACAGTTACCTGTGCTTTACCGTCTGGTCTTAAAAAAGGAAGAACACCGCTTTTTCTCGTACTTGCCAGAGTCTGTGTCAGTTTATGGGCAAGATATATTGGAAGAGGCATGAGAGTATCTGTTTCTTTACAGGCATATCCAAACATCAATCCCTGATCCCCTGCCCCTATCTCACCGCCTTCTTGGTCAACTCCCTGATTGATATCGGGGCTTTGTTCTCCTACACCGTTTAAAACACCGGCACTTCGGTAATCAAAACCAAATTGCGCATCGGTATAACCTATCTCTCTTATTACCTCTCTTGCTATCTCCTGCATAGGTGCATAAGTTGTTGTTTTCAATTCTCCTGCAATCACACAGTAACCGTTTGACAAAAGCACCTCACAGGCGACTCTTGCATTTTTGTCTCTTTCTATAATATAATCAAGTATGCCGTCACTTATCTGATCGGCCATTTTATCGGGATGACCTTCCGTAACCGATTCACTGGTGAACAAAAAAGATCTATTCATCTATATTCCTTAATAATTAAAATTTTATAATTTTGATATTATATCAAAATAATCGGGATATAATTTTTATTTAATCTTCTTATGATATAATTTCTCCATAGAAAAACTTTTTCTTAAAAAATCAAACAGGAGGCTATTTAAATGATAGTAACAAAAAAAGCACCGGATTTTACTGCTGCTGCGGTACTTGGAAGCAATGAGATAGTAGAGGATTTTAATCTTTATAAAAATTTTGGAGAAAAAGGTACGGTACTTTTCTTTTATCCGTTAGATTTTACTTTTGTATGTCCGTCGGAAATTATTGCATTTGATCACAGACTCGATGAATTTACAAAAAGAGGTATCAATGTTATCGGAGTTTCCGTTGATTCGCATTTTACACATCTTGCATGGAAAAACACTCCGGTAGATCAAGGTGGTATAGGCAAAGTAAGATATCCTTTGGTAGCTGATCTAAACAAAGAGATATCAAAATCTTTTGATGTTTTATTAGACGGCGGCGTTGCTCTTAGAGGATCATTTTTGATAGATACGGACGGTACAATCAGACATGCCGTTATAAACGATCTTCCTCTTGGAAGAAATATCGATGAGATGCTAAGAATGGTAGATGCGATGCTTTTTACAAACGAACACGGTGAAGTCTGCCCTGCGGGATGGCACAAAGGAGAAGAAGGTATGAAAGCTGATCCTAACGGTGTTGCCGAGTATCTTGCAAAACATGCTGACGAGTTATAAGATATAAAGAGAGAAAGACTTTTTCTCTCTTTATATCAGAGTTTAATCACTATTTTGAGATCTTTACCTCGTCTTTTGAGAGTCTGATGGCAGATTTTATCTGCTCTCTTTTTATATAGTAGTGGTGTCTTCCCTCATAAAGAAGATCTCCTCTGAATTTTGTACTCCCTATCTCAAAAATTTTGTTTTTTTGCATAAAAAGATTTTGACCGACAAATTTTCCTACCGGAGAATAGAGAGTGGTTGCAAAAGCTATAAGAAGAATGATATAAAAAGTATCAAAAAATTTGGATACTTTGCTATATAGCATCAAATATCCAAACAGTAAAGATGCTATGATAAAAAGAATGATATTTTGATTATCTATAAAAATAATATTAAAATATTCCGATATATTATATGCATCAAAATAATTTATCTTAAGCCCTATAAAGAGTAAAAAATCAAGTAGCGCAACCAGTATAAAACCAAACATAAAAGATGTAACAATTTCTAAAATCATCTTATTTTTTTCATCCTGCTTTTTGATAGTTTAAAAATAGAAGAGGGGTTTGATTTTTCATAACCTTTTTTGCCCTCAACGATAATATCGGCATTTTGCAATGCAAAATTAATATCAAATTTTTCCTCACTTCTGTTTGCCGATGTGGAATAGAGCCATCCGAATTTTTTCATAAAATTTTTAAAGTCATCTTCAAAAACGACTCTTATCGCATACCCGTTTGGATATATGAAAGTACTCTTTTTCGCTCTCCTTATTTTTGCTCTGAAATTTTTTGGAGAGCGAACAAAATCTTTCTGTTTTTCAAAACTATCTGTATTTATCAAAAACGGTTTTTTCAAAGATCTTTTTTTGGCATGAGCCAATCTTTTTTTATCCTGTGACAAAAATCCCGCAATCGTATCGGTTTGAACAAGATATATAAGATTAGGATTCATTACTCAGATAATCTTGCAAAGCTTTGGGCTCTAATGATTTTTGCGATTTCATCTTTTTTATAGCCTCTATCGCCGCATTTGCCGCTGCGATAGTTGTAAAATAGGGAATATTAAATCTCAAAACCGATTGACGAATCTTTCTTGCATCATCTTTGCTCGATTTGTTATCGCTGGTGTTGATAACAAGATCAATTTCAAGATTTTTGATTTTATCCTCGATATTCGGTCTTCCTTCACTTATCTTATAGACAAATTCCGCTTCTATTCCCGCATCGCTCAAAGCTTTGTGCGTTCCTCCTGTTGCCACTATCTTAAATCCCGCCTCTATAAAGCCCTCTCCTATCTGCTTTGCAAATACTTTGTCTATATTGGTCAAAGAGATAAAAACAACTCCGCTTTTTGGAAGAATATTGTTTGAAGATATCTGGCTTTTTGCAAAAGAGAGATCAAAAGTATCGCTTATACCCATAACCTCTCCGGTGGATTTCATCTCAGGTCCGAGTATCAAATCGGCTCCGTAGAGTTTGTTGAAAGGAAAAACAGCCTCTTTTACCGCTATATGATTTTTTATACGAGGTTTATAAACTCCCTCCTCTTCATCAAAATAGACGATTTTATGTCTGTCATAAAAATCCAAAGACTCTTTCAACTCCCCTTTATACATCACTCTTGTCGCCACTTTTGCAAGAGGAATACTTGTTACTTTACTGACAAAAGGTACGGTTCTGCTTGCTCTTGGATTTACCTCTATGACATAAACCTCATTTTTATAAACGGCAAACTGGATATTTAAAAGTCCTTTTACACCAAGTCCCAAAGCCATCTTTTTTGTTTGTGATACCACCTCTTTTAGTATCTCCTCACTCAAAGAGATGGGAGGAAGGGAACAGGCGCTGTCTCCGCTGTGAATACCGGCTTCTTCGATATGCTGCATAATTCCGCCAACATAGACATCTTTTTTATCACATATAGCATCAACATCTATCTCTATGGCTCTGTCTAAAAATTTATCAATCAAAACCGGAGAGTCTTCACTGACTTTTACCGCCTCTTGCATATACCTTTTGAGTTCTTCTTCGTTATAAACGATTCTCATGGCTCTTCCGCCCAAAACATAGCTTGGACGCACAAGTACGGGATAACCTATGACGGATGCCTTTGTTATCGCTTCCTCTTTTGTCGTGGCTGTGGAGTTGTTTGGCTGTTTGAGAGAATTTTCTTCGATAAATTTTGAAAACTTTTTCCTGTCTTCTGCCAAATCGATAACTTTTGCGGTTGTTCCTATGATCCTTGCTCCGATTGTCGTCAGTTGTTTGGAGAGTTTCAAAGGTGTCTGTCCTCCAAAATGCACAATCACACCGTCGGGATCCTCTTTTTCTATAACACTTCTTACTCTTTCAAAATCGATAGGCTCAAAATACAAAATATCACTTGTATCATAATCGGTAGAAACGGTTTCGGGATTGCAGTTATACATGATGGTTTTTACACCCATATCTTCCAAAGCAAACGCCGCATGAACACAGCAGTAGTCAAACTCTATCCCCTGTCCTATTCTGTTTGGACCTCCTCCGATGATAAGAACCTTTTTCTCTTCACTCTCTTGTTTTTTCTGTTTTGGAAGTTTTGTTATATTGACCGTAGAGTAGAGATACGGAGTCAGGGCTTTAAATTCCGCCGCACATGTATCGACTTCGTTGTACTCTATCTCTATATCAAGTCTTTTTCTGGCATTGTAGATATCATTTTGGTTGATATCTATATCATCTTTCTCTTTGATGATTTTTGCTATCATCTTATCACTGAAACCATAGGTTTTTGCTCTTCTTAAAAACTCTTCACTGTTTAGGATATCCATATCGATATGTTTTTCAAACTCGACAATCTCCTCTATCTGATACAAAAACCATCTGTCTATCTTACTGTAATCAAATATCTCATCTACACTCAAACCCTTCCTGAAAGCCTCTGCCGTATATAATATCCGCTCACTGTTGGGTCGTCTTAGCTCTTTTATCAAAAGATCACCCTCTATATCCATCTTTTCAAAGCCGTCATATCCCATCTCCAAAGAACAAAGAGCTTTTTGAACGGACTCTTTGAATGTTCTTCCTATCGCCATTACCTCACCGACACTTTTCATAGAGGTTGTCAAAGTGGAATCAGCCTGAGGAAATTTTTCAAAAGTAAATCTCGGAATTTTCGTAACGATGTAGTCGATAACCGGCTCAAAACTTGCCGCAGTACCTGTGATATCATTTGTTATCTCATCAAGAGTAAAACCCACCGCAAGAAGAGTAGCCACTTTTGCTATCGGATAACCGGTAGCTTTTGAAGCAAGGGCGGAACTTCTGCTAACTCTTGGATTCATCTCTATAACAGTCATTCTTCCGTTTTTGGGATTTACGGCAAATTGGACATTGCTTCCACCCGTATCGACTCCTATCTCTCTCAAAATCGCAAAAGAGTAGTCTCTCATCTGCTGATACTCTTTGTCTGTAAGAGTCAAAGCGGGAGCCACGGTTATACTGTCTCCTGTATGCACACCCATTGGATCAAAATTTTCAATAGAGCAGACGATGATACAGTTATCTTCTCTGTCTCTGATAACCTCCATCTCATACTCTTTCCAGCCAAGAAGAGACTCTTCTATGAGTATTTCATTTATCGGACTCTCATCCAAACCATTTTGGGCAAGAGCTTTAAACTCATCCATATTATAAGCGACACCGCTTCCGCCTCCGGCAAGTGTATAAGAAGCTCTGATGATCAATGGAAATCCTATCTCTTTTGCCGCTTCAAGCGCTTCATCCATATTGTAGGCATATCGGCTTTTTGGAAGATCCATGCCTATCTTTATCATCGCCTCTTTAAAAGCCTGTCTGTCTTCACCTTTTCTTATCGCTTCGGGATTTGCACCTAAAAACTTCACTTCTTCAAGCATCCCTTTTTCATGCATTTTCATCGCTACATTGAGTGCGGTTTGACCTCCCATTGTCGGCAAAATGGCATCTATTTTCTCTTTCTCTATGATTTTGGATATTACATCTTCGGTAATCGGCTCTATATATGTCCGATCTGCAAATTCCGGATCGGTCATGATCGTAGCCGGATTTGAATTTATAAGCACCACTTTATAACCCAACTCTTTTAGAGTTTTGGCAGCCTGAGTACCTGAATAATCAAATTCACACGCCTGACCGATCACAATCGGACCTGAACCTATCAACAGTACACTTTTTATATCTTCTCTCTTTGGCACGATATTCCTTTTATTTAATGTAAAATTGCATGAAAAAAACCGGGAATTCTTATATTCACATACGGTTTAACAACAGCACTTTTATACATTTTTTCATCATATACTTTTATCACTTTCCCCACCTTTATACCTTCAAAAAATATATTGTCCAATCCGCTTGTAATAACAATATCACCAAATTTGGGCTCCATCCACGGAGGTATATACTTGATAATCATTATCTCTTTGTTTCCGAAAATTACACCCGGAATTTTGTTTTTTCCTATATAGATCGAAAATGTGCATTCCTGACTGCTCTGAAGCAATCCAAGAGGCATTGAATCTTTCTGTGTTACAATCCCCGCACTGTACCCTTTATACAGAAGTCCGTAAACCTTATCTTTATCAAAAGAGGGAAATTTCAACCAGACTTTTGAGTAATCATTCAGTTTAACATAGGACAAAGCTTCCACCAGTTGCAATTTCGGATCAAAAACCGACAGATTGTTTTCCGCCAAAAGATTGTTCAGTTTACTCACATACAAAGGCAAAAGCTCATTTTGATAAGAGAGAGCCTTTACCTCCTGTCTTAGTTTTTTAATTTCCTCTTTTTGATTAAAATGTTCATTAATTTTTTCTTTAACAGATTCTATAAAATATAAATATTCACTTCTTATATTGTTTAAAATGTTTATTGCAAATCTATTCGCAAAGCTGTTGAGATTGATACTCAATAAAAAAAATATTGCAATTATTACAACTATAAAAAGTCGTTTTTTAATCATTTGTAGCTATTTGTTGCAGTAACTTTATCTCCTCTAACGCCATACCGGTTCCTTTGGCAACTGCCAAAAGAGGTTCGTCCGCTACAAAAACGGGAAGTTTTACAATATTGCTCAGATATTTGTCAAGCCCCCGAATAAGCGCTCCTCCTCCTGTCAATACAACTCCGTTTTCTACAATATCTCCTGCCAAATCGGGAGGCATAATCTCAAGGATCATTTTTAAAGCTTTTGCTATCTCTTTTAGAGGTTCACTCATCGCTTCTCTTGCGTCCTCGCTGGTTAATTCCACTTTTTGCAAAAGACCGCTCACCTGATCGCGTCCTTTTACACTCATAGTCAATTCCTCTTCCAAAGGAATGGCTGTGCCTATATTTATCTTGATCTCTTCTCCGGTTCTTTCACCTATCAAGAGATTATATTTTTTCTTCACATAATCAACGATTGCCGAATCTATCTTGTCTCCGGCAACTCTTAGGGATTTGCTGATAACCAGACCGCCCAAAGAGACAACGCCTATCTCGGTAGTTCCTCCGCCGATATCCACAACCAGATTTCCTTTGGGATCTCTTACCGGAAGTCCGGCACCGATAGCTGCTGCCATAGGTTCTTCTATCAGATAAACTTCTCTTGCTCCCGCACTCATCGCCGACTCTTTTACCGCTTTTCTCTCAACCTGAGTCAAACCGTAGGGAACACAGATGATAATACGGGGTCTTAAAAAACTTTTTCTTTCATGAGATTTTTCAATAAAATATCTAATCATTCTTTCGGTAATATCAAAATCTGCTATAACTCCGTCTTTCATCGGTCTTATAGCTTCGATATTTCCCGGAGTTTTTCCCACCATCTCTTTGGCTTCCGTACCTACTGCCAAAATCCTCTGTTTTCCGTATCTGTTTTTCATAACAGCTACAACAGAAGGTTCATTTATAACGATTCCTTTTCCTTTTACCAAAACAAGAGTATTTGCTGTTCCAAGATCAATACTCATATCATTTGAAAAAAAACCGGCAATTTGATCTAATAACATATCTATTACCCTTTATGCGCTTTTTTTATTTATATATAAAGGTTTTGTTCCTTTTTCCACTACATCTTTTGTTATTACCACTTCATAACCGGAAAACTCCGGAAGTTCATACATGATATCCACCATCAGCTCTTCCATGATGGCTCTGAGTCCTCTAGCACCCGTTTTTCTGCTGATGGCTTTTCTTGCTATCGCCTTTATGGCTTCATCTTCAAAAGTAAGTTTTACATTATCGATAGCAAAAAGTTTTTTATACTGTTTGATGATAGCGTTTTTGGGTTCAGTCAAAATTTTTACCATATCATCCTGAGTAAGTTCACTAAGAGTCGCTATGGAGTGAAGTCTGCCTATGAGTTCTGGAATAAGCCCATAATGAACAAGATCATCAGGTTCTACCAGATGTATAAGATTCTCTTCCTCTTTTTTACCTCTTTTGCTTTGTGTAAAACCCAAAACATTGCCGCCAACTCTTCTTTTGATGATATCACCAAGACCATCAAATGCTCCACCGCAGACAAAAAGAATATTTGAGGTATCTATCTGCACAAAATCCTGATTTGGATGTTTCCTGCCGCCTTTTGGAGGGATATTTACAACACTGCCTTCAATCAGTTTCAAAAGTGCCTGTTGAACGCCTTCACCGGAAACATCTCTTGTTATCGATCTGTTTTCTCCAAGTCTTGCTATCTTATCCAACTCATCTATAAAAACTATTCCCTGTTGGGCTTTTTCGATCTCTCCGTCAGCCGCCTGTAAAAGTCTTGTCAGAATATTTTCCACATCTTCTCCGACATATCCCGCTTCAGTTAGACTCGTAGCGTCGGTAATGGCGATAGGAACATCCAAAAATTTGGCAAGTGTTTGAGCCATCAGGGTTTTTCCGCTTCCTGTGGGACCTATTAATAAAATATTTGATTTTTGAAGTTCCGTATCATCATTTTTTATCAAATCTTTTTTGAAAATTCTTTTATAATGGTTATAAACTCCCACGGCAAAAATTCTTTTGGCTCTCTCCTGCCCTATTACATACTCATCCAAAATACCTTTTAGCTCTTTTGGAGTGAGAAGTTCATGATCCAAAACAGTATCATTCTCTTCCTCATCTCCATAAAATATTTTATAAGCTGATAAAACGCAGTTCTCACAGATATAAACTCCGTTACCGGCAATCAATCTGTTTTCACTGCTCTCTTTGGATTTACAAAAACTGCATTTTTTATTCATTTACTCTTTTTCCTTTCAAAAGGTATTCCTCTTTTTGTATTGATTATAAAATTACAAAGGTTTTTGACTTTTTCATTCTCCGCCGTCTCAAA
Organism: uncultured Campylobacterales bacterium; assembly: GCA_964450755.1. GTDB lineage: Bacteria > Campylobacterota > Campylobacteria > Campylobacterales > JAADDG01 > JAADDG01. The sequence goes on along the minus strand of CAYVDJ010000020.1, from coordinate 2,752 downwards.
CTGCTCTTTGGCTCCCTGGCTTATACCTTTATCCGACAAAAAAATCTCTTTAAATGCCTTTTTTAGGAGATCTATCTCCTCTCTTTTTACATTTCTTCTCAGTCCTACGAGATTTAGACTCTTTACAACCGCACGGTTTCCTTCAGCCAAACAGTAAGGAGGAATATCCTGAGCCACGGCACTAGCACCCCCTATCATGGCAAAATCACCTATCTTTACAAACTGGTGAACGGGAGTCATTCCGCCTATAACGGCATTATTGCCAACTTCAACATGCCCTGCCAAAGTTACGGCATTTGCAAAAATATTGTTATTGCCGATAATACAGTCATGAGCGATATGCACATACCCCATGATAAGATTGTTATCACCGATAGAGGTTATACCTCCGCCGTTTTGTGTACCGGGGTTTAGGAATGTAAACTCTCTTATACGGTTTCTTTTGCCTATAACAAGCTTTACCTTTTCCCCGTGATATTTCAGATCCTGAGGGATGGAACCTACAACAGCATTATAAAAAACAGTGCTTTGTTCTCCTATCTCTGTATCGCCGTGTATCTGCGCTCCTTGCAAAATCTTCACACCGTTTGCTATTTTCGCATTTGCCGAGACAAAAGAGTACGCTCCTATCTCAACATTATCACCTATAACGGCACCTTTTTCTATAATAGCGCTATTATGAATATTTTGCATATTTTATTTATCTACTATCATGGCTTTGAGTTCCGCTTCTGTGGTCAGTTTGCCTTCCACAAAAGCTTCACCTTTTAAGACCCAGATAGCTCCTTTGTGTTTCATAACACTCAGTTTATAATCCAGTCTGTCCCCCGGTTTTACGGGACTTCTGAATTTACATTTATCTATACTCATAAAATATACCACTTTGTTTTTGGTATCTTCCTGACCCTCTTTATCCATACTTTTAAAAGCGAGTATTCCACCCGCCTGTGCCATTCCTTCTATGATCATAACACCCGGATATATGGGATGACCGGGAAAATGTCCCTCAAATATATGCTCCCCTATCGTTACATTTTTATAAGCTTTTATATATTCGCCCTCTTTGATCTGCGTAACACGATCCACAAGTAAAAAAGGAAAACGGTGGGGAAGAATTTTTTGAATTTCAACAGTATCTATCATGAAATATTGCCTTAATTTATCTAATTTTTATAAAAATTCTATAATATTATCATAAAATTACTAAATTTTCTCTAACATCTTGATAGAGTTTGGCATCACAATATATTTCATATTTTAAGTCTAAAGATTTAATATCCTCAATCACAATAACAGGGGAAAGTTCATAGGGATTTTTTCTTAAATTTGTTTCTTCCTTAAATGAGGGAGGATTGTATATCAGCTCTTTGATACTCTTATAATCTTTATCTATTTTTTTATTGAAATCTTCCAATAAAACAAATCTTATCTCCTCTTTGTTAAGATAGTAAAAACTTCCTCTTTTGTACTCTATCTTGCCTCTTGTATAATTTCTTTTCAGGGTTGAATAGGATAAAAAATAAGAAGGAATAACCTTTTTGTCTCTTTTTACAAAAGCTCTCAAAAGACGATAGTTTAAAAATTTCTCTCTTACTATTTTATAATCGATATCTCTCTTTTCAAGCTCAATTCTTTTTTCGTAAAGTTCTGTTTTTTCTTCTATGGAAGAGGGAAGAGTGCGGTTTGAGAGAGGGGAAAAGAGTTCAGTCGCCAATCTTTCTTGTTCCTCTCTCTGTTTTGAGAGGGCATAAATACATCCACAGTAGTTTTGATGATAGAGTTTTGCCTCTTTTGCCATCTTAAACTGCTCCTGTGTTCCGCCGTTTTTTCTAAAATCAACGCTTACAAACTCAAGTTCATATCTTTTTGCTATCTTCTCCCCCGCTTCTTTTAACTGTTCTTTTGACTTTTTGGGACTTGTCAAAAGAGTGGTTGTAAGTCTCTTTTCTCCAAGCTCTTTTGCTTTTTTTGCGCTTACTTCAAGCCTTTTGTCAAAACATATTTCACATCTTCTGCCTTTTTCCGGTTCGTTTTCATATCCTCTGACACTCTCAAGCCATCTTTTAAAATCATACTCCCCCTCTATCAGTTTGACTCCAAGAATATCACAACTTCTTTGAACATCCAAAAGGCGGAGTCGGTATTCGCTGTAAGGGTGAATATTGGGATCATAAAAAAATCCCGTCAATTCTTCATCGGGAAACTCTTTTTTCAATCTTTGCAAAAAAAAGTGACTGTCAACAGAACAGCAGATATGAACCAGCAACTATTCGCCTTTTAACTCTTGCAGTTTCTCTTTTACTTTCTGCACATGACCTTTTACTCTCACTTTGTCCCATCTTGCGGCTACATCTCCTTTTGGGTCGATAAGATAGGTGGTTCTTACAACTCCCATATACTCTCTGCCACACATTTTTTTAAGCTGCCATACTCCGTAAGAGTTCAAAACACTTTTGTCCTCATCACTTAAAAGTGTGATTTTAAGATCCTTTTTCTCTATAAAATTTCGGTGTTTTTTTGGAGAATCTGGACTCACTCCCAAAATCACCGCATCAAGTTCCTCAAAATCGGGAAGATTTTGCGTAAAATCACAAGCTTCCGTCGTACAGCCTGGAGTGTTGTCTTTTGGATAAAAATATAAAACTATCCATTTCCCGTCCAAATCCCTCAAACAAATTTCCACTTCATCCTGATTTGGCAAACAAAAATCAGGCGCTTTTTGACCTATATCTATCATTTTGACTCCTGTAAA